>NZ_JBFXHE010000130.1:0-10492 GCF_050177295.1 Desulfobacter sp. | reverse complement strand
CCATCGCCTCTGATTTAAATAAAGAAGGCGTGCCCTGCCCTTCAGGCAAAACATGGGGACAATCGACGATCAACGGTAACCGCAGGCGCGGCACCGGAATATTGAACAATCATTTATACGTTGGTGAGCTGATCTGGAACCGCCAAAGATTTATTAAAGATCCGTCTACGGGTCGGCGCGTGCCCCGGTTTAACCCTGAATCCGAATGGATTCGTAAAGAACTGCCTGAGCTTAGAATTATATCCCAAGATTTATGGGATGCCGTAAAGGCCAAACAAAAAACCTTGGACCAGAAAAGAGGCCCTTTAAATGCAAAAAAACGCCCGCAATATCTCCTTTCAGGGTTATTGGTCTGCGGAGAATGTTCCGGCGGATTTTCAAAAGTGAATACTGATAGGTATGGCTGTTCAACAGCAAGAAATAAAGGGGATTGCGTTTGCTCCAACAAAAAAACCATTAAGGCCAGTCTATTGGAAGATACGGTGCTTAATGCCCTTGAAACACATCTTATGCGTGATGATCTTGTTCAGGTCTTCTGTGAAGAATACAAAAAGCACATAAACCTCCTAAGATCAGAGCAACAAGCCGCTTTAAAAAAACATGAAACGGAACTTTCCAAGCTGGATAAAGAAAAAAGCAACTTAATTCAGGCCCTCAAAGATGGCGTGCCCGCCAATCTCATTAAAGATGACCTGGAAAAGATATCTGAAAAACAAACAGAATTAAAAAATCTGATTAAAACGCAGAGCAATGACATCCGCCCCATTTTCATCCGTCAATGGCGCTTCGTTACAGAAAAGCCATTAACGGACTTAAAACGGCGTTAAAAGACGGCAATGAAGGAGAAGCCAAGCAACATGTCAGAGCTTTAATTGATAAAATAGTACTCACACAGAAAAAAGACGGTAAAGAGCTATCAATAGATCTTTACGGTGATTTGGCTGGAATTTTAAAGATTGCTTCGAAAGGAGATCCTATGAAAGAAACGGCCCAAAAACCAAGAAGGCTCGCCAAGCCTGTTGTCAATGACAATCTACTTAACGAGCCGTCTATTAAGATGGTAGCGGGGAAAGGATTTGAACCAATGACCTTCGGGTTATGAGCCCGACGAGCTACCAGACTGCTCCACCCCGCAACAATATTGGATATATATAGGTCAAAGGTGATTTCGAGTCAAGTTAAATTTTCATCGAATTCAAACATTTTTCATAATGCATTGTTTTAGTTCATCAATTGAAGCCGTTGCCGTTCCGACTTTGGCCACAACGATACCAGCCGCCAAATTGGCCAACCCGGCAGCCGCTTCAAACGTGGCACCTGATGCCAATCCCAGACCTAAAAGAGAGATAACCGTATCTCCGGCTCCGGACACGTCAAAGACCTGCCTTGCTTTGGATGCAATGGCGACAGCCGGCTTTCCGGTTTCATAGAGAACCATACCTGCCTTTCCGCAGGTAATAATAAGTTTTTCAAGCCCGGCCAGGGCCATGATCTTTGCTGCTGCCTTTTCCATCTCTTCTGAAGTTTGAATCTGCATACCGGCTGCAATTGCGGCTTCTTTTTTATTAGGGGTCAAAACAGTTACCCCCATGTATTTGGAAAAATCCATGGACTTGGGATCTGCCAGGGTCATCACACCTGATTTCTTTGCCAGTTCAACAATACGGGCTACAAGCTCACGGGTTACAAGGCCTTTATCATAATCTGAAATTATAACAAGATCCATTTTGCCTATGTAGCCGGCAATAATCCTGGTTAATGCGTCAAGCGTATGGGCGCTTATCCGGTGCCTGACTTCCCTGTCGATTCGAAGCATCTGCTGACTGGCTGCAATGATTCTGATTTTCCGTGTTGTGGGACGGTCCGGCTCACTGATTACCCCTGTGACATCAACGTTCAAGGCTTCAAGCTTTTTTAAAACATCACGACCAGCCGGCCCTCTACCCACAGTACCCATGGCAAAAACCTTTGCCCCCATGGCTGAAAGGTTATTTATAACATTGCCGGCTCCGCCCAGTGTATGGCTTTCCTTTTCCACCGCCACCACAGGCACAGGCGCCTCCGGTGAAATCCTGTCAACCCGTCCCCACAGGTACTCATCAAGCATTAAGTCCCCGATGACAAGCACTTGCAGATCTTTAAATGTATCAATGTTTATCATTCAGTTTGCCAGAAGATTAGTAAGCATAACCTTAAGTTCGTCATAGGAGCGGGTAATGGGGATATCAGGAAAAACCTTGGTAATGGATTCAGGAGGCTTAAAGAAAAAGCCCTGGTCTGCCGCCAGGATCATACCGGTATCATTGTAGGAATCTCCAAATGCAATGACATGATAGTTCAGGCCTTGAAGGGCTTTAACAGCCCGAGCTTTCTGATTATCGATTCTCAGATTGTATCCGGTAATCCGGTTTGTTGCGTCCACAGTCAGGTTATGACAAAGGAGCGCAGGAAAGCCCAGTTTTTCCATAAGCGGCCCTGCAAACTCTTCAAAGGTATCGGACAGGATAATAATCTGGGTCTGCTTCCGGATCCAGTCCAGCATCTGCTTTGCGCCGTCAAGGGGATCAAGACCTGCAATAACGCCCTGTATATCCTTAAGTGTCAGATGATGCTCATCAAGTATGGACAGACGCTTGGTCATAAGCACATCATAATCGCTGATATCCCGGGTGGTCAGTTTAAGTTCCTCAATCCCGGTTTTTTTCGCTACATTGATCCAGATTTCAGGCAAAAAAACCCCTTCCAGATCGGCAACAAGTATTTTCATTCCTTTAGCCCTTTTTGTTTTGTTTATTCTGTCTTGTTGATTCTATTTATGCTATGACTTTTACCCCGGATACCGGGATATAGAATACTAAAAAAACGACTGAACCCTACTCCGTATCATCATCTTCAATGCGGATAATAACGGGTTCTCCCACCACGCAGTCGGTTTGAACAATCTTGGCAAGGGCCGCCTGAACCCTGCTTTCCCTGGCCAGGTGAGTCAGCATGACAATCGGTACCTGACCATGGGCATTGCGCCCTTTTTGATGGACAGATTTGATACTGATGTCGTTTTCACCCAGAATTCCTGAAATGGTGGACAGAACCCCCGGATGGTCCTGGGCCTCAAAGCGCAGATAATACCGGGTGGACAACTGGGCCATGGGCAGAATAGGTATTTTTTGAATATTTTCCTCGGGATACCCCAAAGTCGGGACCCTGCGCCGGGTACCGGAAATGATATTTCTTGCTATATCGGCTACATCCGAAAGGACAGCCGAGGCTGTGGGCATCATGCCTGCCCCATGACCGTAAAGCATGGTTTGGCCTGTGGCGTCTGCATCAATGGCAATGGCATTCATGGAATGATCCACATGGGACAACGGATTGGAGCAGGGAATCATGGTGGGATGTACCCGGGCTTCAACATGGTTCTCATGTTTTTTTCCGATAGCAAGCAGTTTAATGGTATAGCCAAAGTCTCTTGCAAACCAGATATCTGCCGGACCTATGTTCCGGATACCTTCCACATGGATATCATCAAGGTTGATTTTCATACCATGGGCCAGGGCATTTAATATGGCAAGTTTATGGGCCGTATCATATCCGTCCACATCCAGGGATGGCTCAGCCTCGGCAAAACCCAGCTCCTGAGCCTTTTTTAAGGCATCTGCAAACCGGGAACCATCCCGGGTCATCTTGCTTAGGATATAATTGCAGGTCCCGTTGAGGATTCCGCACATGGCATGAATGTCGTTGGCGACCAAAGATTCCCTCAGGCTTTTTATGACAGGCATGCATCCCCCGCAGGAAGCTTCAAATGCCAAATCAACCTGATTCTTTCCGGCAATGCTGACCAGTTCATTACCAAAACCTGCCAGAAGTGCCTTGTTTGCAGTCACCACATGCTTTTTGTTTTCCAGGGTTTTAAAAATAAAATTTTTTGCTACGGTTTCCCCGCCGATAAGCTCCACAATAATGTCAATGTCAGGGTCATTAATAACCGATGCGGCATCGGTTGTTAATTGGGTCCCTGTTAAATCAACACCCCGGTCCGTTGTGATATCAAGGTCAGCAATGGTTTTAAGATTCAGACAGGCACCGATCCGGGATTCAAGCAGTTCTTTTTTCTCCTTGAGCAATTTTGCCACGCCTGCTCCGACTACACCGAATCCAAGTAAGCCGATATGGATTGTTTTCATGAAGATATTTTCTCCAAAATAAGTCCTGTGTTTAAAATCACCACTTAATACTTCATCCAGGTATCTCTTGTCAAAAAGCTTTTGACTTTTTACAGGCTTTAGGCGTATGATTAACAATTTTAAAGGTATTTATAGATCTTTTAAGATGCCATAGGTGAGATAAGATGAATGACTCTTTGACATATGCGGATTCCGGCGTTGATATTGATAAAGCCACCCGGCTGGTAGACCGGATAAAAGACATTGCCAAATCCACCCCACGGGCCGGTGTCATGGGTGAAATCGGTGGTTTCGGCGGACTTTTTTCCCTGAATCTGACCAATATTTCCAACCCGGTACTGGTCAGTTCCACAGACGGCGTGGGCACCAAGCTGAAAATCGCGTTCCAGATGGACCAACACGACACCATAGGCATAGACCTTGTGGCCATGTGCGTCAACGATATCATTGTCCAGGGGGCCAAGCCCTTATTTTTACTGGATTATCTTGCCATGGGCAAACTGGATAACAGCGTGGCTGAAAAGATCATTGAAGGTATTGCCAAAGGCTGCACCCAGGCCGGCTGTGCGCTGATCGGCGGAGAAACCGCTGAAATGCCCGGCCTGTACCAGGAAGGCGAATATGATCTGTCCGGCTTTAGTGTGGGCATCGTTGACAATGACAAAATTATTGACGGCTCATATATCCGTCCGGGGCACAAACTTATCGGCATTGCCTCTTCAGGTGTCCATTCCAATGGATTTTCTTTAGTGCGCAAGGTTTTTTTTGACAAATGCGGGTATGACGTCAATACCCGGCTGGCCGATCTGAATACCACCCTTGGAGAAGAACTGCTCAAACCCACCATCATCTATGTATCCACCATTCTAAATCTGCTACGCGATCTGCCTGTTCACGGCCTGGTTCATATCACAGGCGGCGGCATAGATGAGAACATCATCCGGGTCATTCCCCAGGCATGCAAGGCTGTTATCCACAAAGGCTCATGGCAGATTCCGCCCATATTCAACATCATCCAGCGGGAAGGCAATGTGCCGGAACATGACATGCACAGGACCTTTAACAACGGCATCGGCATGGTGGTGGTGGTCCCTGAAAAATCCGTCCAGGAAGTCTTGGACAGACTGGGTGCCATGGAAGAAAAAGCTTATTTCATAGGTGAAATCCTGGAAAGGGAAAACAACGAGATCCAGACCTGGTATGTCTGATTGTTCTTCCGGATACTAAACCATGCGCATTCTCGGGATTGAATCCTCCTGCGACGAAACTGCGGCTGCAGTCGTGGAAGACGGTGTGCGCATTCGGTCTTCTGTTGTCTCCTCCCAGGTGTCCACCCACGCCATATACGGTGGTGTGGTGCCGGAACTTGCATCACGTATGCACCTTGAGGCCATAGACCCGGTAATAAACCAAGCCCTTACACAAGCCGGTGTCAGCTTAGATGATATTGACGGCATTGCCGCCACCCAGGGTCCCGGGCTGATCGGCGCACTTATAGTGGGCTTTTCCTATGCCAAGGCCCTGGCCTGGGCACGGAATCTGCCTCTGGCCGGCGTTAACCACCTTGAAGCCCATATCTGCTCTTTACAGCTTTTGGATAATCCCCCCAGGTTTCCGTTCATCTGCCTTGTGGTATCAGGCGGACACACCAATCTCTATCATGTAAAAGGACCCGGCGCATTCACCCTTATAGGCCAGACCCGGGATGATGCGGCAGGAGAAGCCTTTGACAAGGTAGCCAAAATGATGGGGTTAAGCTATCCGGGAGGGCCTGCCATCGAAGCACTGGCAAAAAAAGGGGACCCTGAAAAAATCAAATTTCCCAGAAGCATGCTTGGAAAAGACAACTTTGACTTCAGCTTCAGCGGACTTAAATCTGCGGTGGCCCGGCACCTTCATGAAAACCCCGATATGAGATCGGATATGAGCGGAATTCAGCCTGCCCATGTGGCAGCCGGATTCCAAATGGCTGTCATTGATGTGCTGTCCACCAAACTAATTGCCGCAGCCATGGATAAAAACTGTTCTATCATTGGCATTGCAGGCGGGGTCTCCGCCAACCAAACGTTTGTAAAAAGCCTTGCCCAAAGAGCCGCACGATATAAAATCAAAATATTTTCCCCCCCCTTGTCTCTATGTGGAGATAATGCTGCCATGATTGCAGCCAGGGGTTGGGAAATGATACGGAACAACCAGATATGCGGCCTTGAAGATGATGTCTATTCCCGGGTAAAATCCGTGGTTCCTGTTGTTTGAACGCAAAGTCACCCATCTGCGTCTTGCATATAGGTAACTTTGCGTCCAAACTCGGATTTCTGTTCAGGCACAAACTAAATATCGAACAAGAAACTTTTCCTTGGTTGATAAAATCCTTTTCACACAGGTTCGGCCTGATTCAAACAATTCCCTGTCCTTTTCAAGATATCGCATCACGGCGTCCCTGGCATCAGCGATATTGGGTCCGGCGTGGCAGACAAGCGCCATGTCGATTTGTGCGGTCATGATCTTGTGAATACAGGTATCCATATCATGGCTGATGGCCTTCATGTCAAGATCGTCGGTCATGACAAGGCCCTGGTATCCCATAGTCTGTCGCAAAAGATCATATGCAATAGTTTTGGACAAACTGGCCTGCCAGTCCGGATCCAGTTTGGGATACAAGATATGGGACAGCATGATCCCTGAAACCTGTGCTTGTTTTGCGGCTTCAAAAGGGACCAGATCGGTTTGTTTCATCTCGGACAATTCCGCGTCCAGTTCAGGCAGAAAAAAATGGGAATCCTTTACTGTTCGGCCAATGCCTGGAAAATGTTTGGCCACAGCCATGATACCAGCCTTTTGAAGTCCCTGGATCACCGCAGTGCCCAGTTGGGACACACGGTTTGCATCCCCTTTAAACACCCGGTCCTTCATGATGGAATCCACACCCGGCGGAGCCACGTCCATAACCGGAGCCATGTTCATGTTAATTCCCATTCCAGACAGCTCTGATGCTGTAATCCGGGCAAACTCCCGGGCGTGTTCAAGGGTTGCCATATGGGGGTTGCCGGGAAATTCGGTAAAGGGTTTGCGCAGCCTTGCCACCTGCCCGCCTTCCTGGTCCACGGCAACAAACAGATCCGGCAAACCTTGATCCAGTGCATATTTTCGGGCATCCATGCACAAACGGCGCAACTGGTCCGCAGATTCAATATTGGGCTGGAACAGGATAATTCCCCCTGCCCTGTATTCCTTTATCAGATGCTTTAATTCTGCATTAAGGGTGTGACCGTTAAACCCAAGCATCAGACGCTGGCCAGCCAGATCCGCTATTGATTGAAAATTAAATTGAATCATATCTGTACACCCTGCAAATGCTGTTCAAGGGTTAATATTTCCGGCATGTACTGGTAAATGGGTTTCCACCTGGACATGCTGTTCAATTCAATACCGTTATATATGATTGAAACAGGTCTGTCAGCAGAAACGACAGTCACTATCACTTTTGATGTTGTGGCGGAAAATCTCAATGCAGAATTGCACCTGGCACCCCGGGCCATGTTTTCCCAGGTAGCGGACTGCTCGTGCAGAAGACAGCCGAATCCGCGGATTTTGGCAAGTTTTTTTACATGCCGGGTGTTGTAAAAACAGGTAAGGACTGGTAATTAACTAAAAACTGTTAAGGAGGCAATGAATAATGATAAAACTATTTCCACGGATTTGTGCGGTTGTGCTAATTGTTGTCGGGGCCACAGTGTTATGCCATGCCCAGACCGCGTATGTCTCTGATATACTCATTCTCACATTCAGGCAGGGGCCGGGCCCTGGCTACCCTGTGATCTCCGCGTTAAAAAGCGATACCCCTGTAACCATAATTGAAGAAAGCAAAGGCTACCTTAAAGTGGAACTTTCATCCGGGGAACAGGGATGGGTGGACAAAAACTATATTGTAACAGATCCACCCAAATCAATAATTATAAACCAGTTAAAAAAAGAAAATGCCGCCCTTGAAGACAAAATCAGGGCATTGACGGACCAGGCAGGCCAAAGCCTGTCCGGTACTGCCAAAATAAATACGGATCAAAACACAGACATGGGTGCAGACCAGGCCGCCATGGAACAGCTTAAAAAAGAAAACCTGGTCCTGACCCAAAGCCTTGAAACTTTAAAATCACAATATACTGCGCTTAAGACCGCATCTGCCAATGTAGCCGCCACGTTAGAGGAAAACAATCGCCTTAAAACCCAGATTTCCTCTTTGTCCGCCACGCTTGCCCAGCAAAAGGAAAATGGTGGATTCATGTTTAAAACCGACATGATTAAATGGTTTGTGGCCGGTGTAGGCGTGCTTCTCCTTGGCTGGGTTATTGGTCTGAGCATATCTTCCAGGCGGGGCGGTATAGGCTCTTTGCTGGACTGATTCTTTTCCGCCAACCCGGCATATCATAAGGAGAACGTCTTGTCTGACTCGAGCGTTTATGGAAAAAAAATATGGACACAATCTTACGCCCAAGGCGTTCCCCAGCATGTTGACTATCAGGATATTCTGATTCCCCAGTATCTTGAACGATCGGTTAAAGCCGTCCCCGATAACCCGGCCCTGATCTTCCAGGGCTATACCCTGACCTTTACGCAGCTCAATGACATGGTTTGCAGATTTGCCGCAGCCCTGAAAGCGTTTGATATAAAAAAACGGGACAAGGTGGCCATTCTGCTGCCCAATGTCATCCCCTGCGTGGTCGCCTATTATGCAACATTAAAAATCGGCGGCATTGTTGTATTTAATAATCCGCTTTACGCAGACAGGGAACTTGAACACCAGTTCACGGACTCTGACGCCACATTTTTGATCACCCTGGATCTTTTAGCGGACCGCATGGTAAAACTGCGGGAAAAAACAGACATTACAACCATTGTGTATACATCCATTGGCGATTATCTTCCCTTTGTCAAACGCCTGCTTTTCCCCCTGGTGGCAAAAAAAAAAGGCCTGGCCAAAGATGTTGCCCCTGCACCCAACCTGTATAAATTCAAGGATGTCATTGCCCAATATGCCCCGGACACCCGTCAGGCAAAAGTCGCCATGGACGATGAGGCCATGTACCAGTATACCGGCGGTACCACAGGTGTTTCCAAGGGCGTAATACTCACCCACAGAAATATCTCTTACCAGGTCCAGCAACTTGAAGCCTGGTTCCCCGCGTTTGAGAAAGACAAGGAAACGATGCTGGGCGCCCTTCCCTTCTTCCATGTATTTGGCATGTCCACATCCATGAACTTTGCCATCAAAATGGGGTGGAGCAATGTACTGGTGCCCAAACCCCAGCCCGGGCCGCTTCTGGAAGCCATCTCCAAATTCAAAGTATCCTTTGCCCCCCTGGTGCCCACCATGTACATCGGCATGCTGGACCATCCGAATATGGAAACGACGGATCTAAGTTCAATAAAGGGCTGTTTTTCCGGATCTGCCCCCCTGCCGGTGGATGTGATCAACAATTTTCAGAAAAAAACCGGCGGCGTTATCGTGGAAGGCTTTGGCCTGACCGAATCCACGCCGGTCACCCATATCAATCCCTTCCACGGAAAGCGGGTTGTGGGCAGTATCGGGCTGCCCATCTCTGACACGGTCTGCAAAATTGTGGATCTTGAAGACAATACCAGGCAGATGCCCATAGGAGAGCCTGGTGAACTTCTTATCAAGGGCCCTCAGATTATGAAAGGCTATCTGAACCGGCCCGATGCCACAGCCAAGACCATCACAGAAGACGGTTTTCTATGCACAGGGGACGTTGCCAGAATGGACGAAAACGGCTATTTCTATATTGTTGACCGCATAAAAGACATGATTCTCTCCGGCGGTTACAATGTCTACCCCAGGGAAATTGACGAAGTGCTGTTTGAGCATCCCAAAATTCTTGAAGCCTGTGCCGTTGGTATTCCCCACCCCAAACGCGGTGAAGCAGTCAAAGCGTTTGTCATCCTCAAGCAAGGAGAGATCATGACCGAGAAGGAAGTCATTGACTATTGCGGCACCAAGCTTGCCAAGTATAAACTGCCCGTGGTCGTGGAATTCAGAGACGAGCTGCCGAAATCCAATGTTGGTAAAGTGTTAAGGAAAGATTTAAGGGCCGAAGAGCTGAATAAAATAAAAAGAGCTGAATAAGATAAACAACGCCTTTGGATTTCCAGGTTTATGGCTTCAATGTCATAAAGTTAACGGCAAGGTTTTAAATTCATATGATGCTCCCTTTTGGCAACTTTATGTTTTCGTTCAAATTTACGCCCAGGTCTAATCGGTTCTGTTGCTCCCATAAAAAGTGTATGAA
>NZ_JBFXHE010000129.1:0-10541 GCF_050177295.1 Desulfobacter sp. | reverse complement strand
TTAGGGACATAGGTATGGTCTCCCTGCAAAATCACACGACCATTGGATTTCACCGTTTCATTCTGGGAAAGGACAAACCGATTCCAATATTCTGTAACCTTATCAAGAGACTATGTTGATGCCCGAAGGAAATGGATAAATGCATGGTAGCCAGTTGTGTTCAGTCCCCAGAATCGACAAAACGATGTAACACCAATCATTTCAGATGCTCCGATAAACCCAAGAACTACCATACAAAACATGAGCCAGGTAATATTTCTTGAAAAAGCATTGCGGAAAAACCGTAGAGTCTGATAAATATACTTGAGCATTTTGGGTCCTTTTTTGTTTGAATTTGGTCGTTCAAGGCGTTAAAAGGCCTAAAATGCTCTTTCCATTTTTAAATGTCACGTTTTTTTTGAAAAAACTTACGACTCTCGAGTGAATGATAGCCTGTTCCAAGACAACATCAAACTGGATTTTTCAATTCAAATGTGATCAGGATGCCCATACCAGGTATTGTGTTCTGGGAAAATTGTTTAGAGTCATACTTGCTCGTTACAATTCCCCCAGGACTCAAAGCTGGACATCCAGCAAATCTTCCTATAGTCCTGCCTCTCTTAGAATTGGAGCGAGCCAACTTTGAGGTTCCTGTAAAAATATAGAGTATTTTTACATCTCTGTTTTTGATTAGGAGCTTTAGAAATAAGATATCCCTGAATATGTTTATTTCGTGTCGCTGAACAGCAATTCAGAAAGGGCAGGGCTACCAGAAGTATTGTAGTCCATAATGAAAATTACCAATCTTAACTTTAAGCAAAAAGTTAAGATTGGAGAAGGGGCGTCTAAGGCAGTAACCACAAGCGTTTCCATGATACTGCAGGAAAAATTCCGGCAAACCTTTATTTTGAATCTTAAGTTATATGTGTTATAGTGCAGAAAACTTAAGATTAATGCATTGGTACAAAAAATTGGAAAAAGGGCAAAACTTCAATCACCCGAAAAAGGGTTCCCGAATCGAGGTGGAACCGATCCGGAAGGAAAAAAATATAAAGTCTATTTTGCAACTGCTGTCCGGAAAACCCAGGGATTTGTTGCTTTTCACTATGGGCGTGAATAACGGTATTCGGGCCGGGGATCTTCTAAATATTAAGGTTGGAGATGTCCGGTACTTAAAACCCGGTCAGGTTCATCAAATCATTGAATCTAAGACTAAGAAAAAGAATGTTGTGGTGATAAACAAGTCCGTCCGGAAGGCTCTGGACAATTATTTGTCCCAGGGTGAACATAAAGAAGATGGCCATTACCTGTTCCGGAGCAGAAAGGGGGAGAATTCACCTTTGTCCGTCCAATCCGTTCACGGCTTGATAAAAAAATGGACACAGGCCATAAACCTCAAAGGCAACTACGGTACCCACACTTTAAGAAAAACCTGGGGATATCAACAACGAGTCAAATATGGTGTTGGATTCGATGTGATTGCCAAACGGTATAACCACTCTGACCCCAAAACCACCATGTTGTATTTGGGAATTGAAGATAAAGAAGTTCACAGCGTTTTAATGAATGAGATTGGCTGAAATTTTATGAAATTTTTGCCCTAACTGTTTAATTCTACCCAATGTTTACGAAAAACAGCCGGGAGGCTTTGCCCCCGGCTCCCCCAAAAAAGATTTACCGCTTTCTAACGAATAAGTGGTTAAAAAACGATCATATGGTAGACAACCGATTATTGATGGTCCGGGGACTGTAAGCCAAATTTTGAAGATATTCTTAAAGGCGATGACATGGCCATGTTCAACACCCCGTAATACCTCCGGGGGAGCTTACGCCAATAAAAAACAAAAAGGAATGAATGGCTTTGTCATAGGTCTCAATAGATTACTACTACAGCGGACATCACTATGGCCGATACAAAATTCCCAGAATTTTCAGATAAAATCCCAGACACCAGGAGGCCGAAAATCTGGTCGATACCATATATGGCTGTCAACAGTCCAATCACGTTTTGGCTTTGACCTGGCCTAAGTATTTTACCGATGGAAAAAGTCAAAGCGGTCATTCCCATGAACGTATTTGAGTTCACTATTCTGCTCGATGGCTTTTCTTTCCAGGCTGCACGATTTTTTTAAATTTTGAAACTACACTTATGCTCATTAAGTTCCCCCCCCTCCGATTCTTTTTCAGGCTCAGCCCATGGCGTGAATGGAGGACTAATCCTTTTTGTTTGTGAGCCTATTGGTCTTCTATCTGAATTCTATGAAATCTTTTTTTGCCGGCCCTTAAGAAAACTTCACCATCTTTAAAATGACTGGAATCAACCAACAAATCAAAAGCGGCTACCGTCTCTCCATTAATATAGGCGCCACCCTGACTTATCAGGCGTCTTGCCTCCCCGCTAGATTGGGTAAGACCGGTGCGAACAAAAAGTTCATAGGCCGGCAACCCCTTTGTAAGCTCATTGCGTGATACACAGGTTGTGGGGAGTTCAATTGCGTTCTTGTTTTCTTTTTTTCTGGGAATACTGGATGAAGGCAAAACTCTTTCCGAAATGGCGCAATTGCCAAAAACTTCAGCAGAAGAAGTTTTAGCAGTTAATGCCGCTTCCCTGCCGTGGGCCAGGCAAGTGCACTCAAATGCCAGAACATTTTTTGCCTGATTTAATTCGCTATCAAGCAGATTGATCACCTGGCGGATTTCCGGCATAGGCAGAAAGGTAAAAAGTGATAAAAAACGCTCCACATCCTTGTCATCCGTATTCATCCAGAATTGATAGTATTCGTAAGGGGAAGTTTTTTCAGGATCAAGCCATACAGCATTGCCGGCGGTTTTTCCCATTTTGCTCCCGTCACTTTTGGTGATCAATTTGTAGGTGATACCAAATACCGTTTTTTGTCTGCTTTTACGAACCAGTTCGATGCCTGCAAGAATATTTCCCCATTGGTCACTCCCCCCCATTTGCAGCCTGCAGTCATGACGGTCAAAGAGCGTTAGAAAATCAAAGGCCTGTAGAAGCATGTAATTGAATTCAATAAAACTCAGCCCGCCTTCTGATTCAATTCTCTGTCGATAGCTTTCAGCTTTGACCATTTTATTGATGCTAAAATGCCGCCCAATATCCCTGAGAAAAGGGATATACTCAAGCGATGCAAGCCAATCTGCATTATTTGCCAGAAGGGCAGTTTCTTCACCAAACTCTACAAATTTGGATAGTTGCCTTTTGATGCTCTGAACATTTTTATCAATGGTGCCCAGAGTCATCATCTGCCGCATTTCATTTTTTCCACTGGGATCGCCTATCCGGCCGGTACCGCCTCCGACAAGGGCTATCGGGATATGCCCATTCTGCTGCATATGCGCAAGAGACATGATAGGGACCAGATGGCCGACATGAAGACTGTCGGCAGTAGGATCAAAGCCTATATAGCAGTGTCGCCCGCCGTTTTTCAGGTAGGCTTGCAGCTCTTCCTCATGGGTTTGATTATCGATAAAACCACGTTCTTTTAACACATTCAATACAGTCATTTTTAACTCCGGTTAAATTAATTGAAAAAAGGGGAAAAATAAAAAGAGCTGCAACATCTTAGATGTGTGTTGCAGCTCTTTAAAATTCAAAATGCTGCAGGCACTTCCGACCCACAGCATTCATTTTATTTTTGATTTTTTATGTTAAATCAAGAAAGAAGCACCACGGTAGCCGGATATGGATAGTACCCACAATAATAATAAATCTGATTGGCTACCATGTAATGTGTCAAATCAATTCTCCTCCTAACTTAAAAAGCTGTTTAATCGTTTTTGATATGAAAGACAAGATATTTTTTCATAAAGGCCATATATAGAGGAGATGAATGGGGAAATCGTTCTGTCTATTTAGGTTCAGTTTTTCAAAAACTTTTCCAACGCATGACTGGAAACACTATTGAACAGGGGGTATAATCTCAAAACTGAACAACTATACTTTTGTTTGTTTTTAATGTGGAGGATCAGAATATGGTACGTTCTGAATATGTGGCCACGCGTGAAGAGAGCTTGCTTCTGATTATCGATTTCCAGCAGGCGATGCTCAAGGCCATTGATTCGTGGGAGAAAATCGCTTATAAGGTGCGTCAACTCATTCGGTCCTCCAATGCTCTTGGCATTCCAATTCTGCTGACGGAACAGTACAAAAAAGGGCTTGGTGAAACCCTTCCAGAACTGCTCCAGGAAATTGATTCACCACAGGTATTTCAGAAAGAGCACTTCAGTGCTTGCCTGGAAGAAAACTTTATTCCCACGATTCAATCGTTCAATCATAAAAAAATCGTGGTGGTCGGGATGGAAACCCATGTATGCGTCCTGCAAACCTGCCTGGATCTCATGAAGTCCGGTTTCCAGGTACATCTGGTGGCAGATGCCGTGGCCTCCCGTGTAAATGAGAACCGAGATATCGCCATTGATCTGCTGAAACAGGCAGGCGCTGTGATCAGTTCCACCGAAATTGTTATTTTTCAATGGGCGTTACGGGCGAATACCGATGATTTTAGAAAAATTCTGTCCATTGTTAAATAGTCGATGAAAACTGTGGTCAGTTATTCGTTGCTTGAGAGGTGCTTTTAAAAAATGGATTGGGTGATAATCGGGATAGCCGGATTCCTCGGCGGCATGTTGAATGCGGTGGCAGGTGGCGGCAGTTTCATCACATTACCGGCTCTGATTTTTGTGGGTGTAACACCGGTATCGGCTAATGCGACAGGCACGGCAGCACTTCTGCCTGGCTACCTCGCAAGTGCATGGCGATTCAGAAGGGATGTTGAGTTTCCTGCAAATTTAAAGTTCATACACATCGCTTTTATAGCCGTCTCAGGTGGATGCTTGGGTGCTGCTATCTTACTAATGGCAAGTGAACAATTATTCTCAACACTGATTCCATGGCTTATTTTGCTTGCTACCGCTGCGTTTATTGTTGGGCCATGGCTTCTGGAAAAAAAAAGTTCTTCAATAAAAAAATCCGAATGGCATTGCGCAACGACTGATTTAAAGACCTCCACAGCTTGTTTGGTATTACTTGCGGTTTGCGTCTACGGCGGTTATTTCAATGGGGGGCTAGGAATTATATTACTCGCCACCTTGGGTATAATGGGCCAGACCAACCTTCATGGCATGAACGGACTTAAAAATATTATATCAGCACTATTAACAACAGTCGCTGTAGGCGTTTATGCTGCCGGTGGAGCAATTGTTGGGGGGCATCTTCTGCTGCTCAGTATTATGGCAATTCTCGGGGGATACGCTGGGGCTGCTGTCGCATACCGTATTTCTCAACGCATTTTACGAGGGTTTATTGTCCTTGTAGGGCTTTTAATGTCCATAGGATTTTTTCTCCGCTAAAATCAATACCCTTTCCTTATTATTAGGGGTTTGAAGTCCAATGGATCGAAAACGTAGGCTAAGAGGTAGAAGGCTCGTTCTGATATCTAAAAAACCGATTAATAAAAAAATCTTAAATACGATTTTTTAGACACCCCAAGCCAAGCCTATAGCTGTCTGTCTGGAAAAGACAATAAAAGCACAGGCGTAAAATTTTATGAGTCAGTCTTGCAAAGATGCGCATACTCAGGTTAATCTTGGCCAAAACAAAGGAAAACACGATCCCGTTTCAAACAGCTTTTCCTAAAGGTGATAAAAATGATGAGAAAAAAGTATATACTGGATTACCCGGTTTTGTTGATTGGACTGTTGTTATGCATAAGGGGGACGGCTTTTACCCATGAGAATCCAAATCTTTCAAAGGGACAAAAGGTTTATGTCCCGGCATATTCACATATTTACACGGGCAATAGACAGATCCCTTCGCTTTTAACCGTGACTTTAAGCATCCGTAATACAGATATGTCCCACACCATTGAAGTTGTGTTTGTGGATTACTACGACACCAAAGGCACACTTTTAAAAAATTACCTGCTCTCACCTGTTTTTCTCAAGCCCCTTGAATCCATACGCTATGTTGTGGATTATTACGATAAGGCCGGGGGGGCTGGAGCCAATTTCATTGTTGAATGGCGATCTGAAAATGCTGTGAATCCCCCGATCATGGAAACCATAATGATCGGCTCAAGGTCTTCTTTCACGTCCCGGGGCCAGGCCTTTGTTCCTTTGAAATAATTCCTGACCTCTGCCTGGGCTTCAGCCTCAATATCGCTGATGTCCACGGATACGGTATATATACCCCCTGAAGGTATAACCACTCTGACCCCAAAACCACCATGTTGTATTTCGGAATTGAAGATAGGGTATTGAGTATGTCGCCCTTGAACGTGGGCTGACAGGCGGCTGCTATGTTTGTTACAGACCCGCTTGCCGTATAAGTCAAAGTCATTCTTGTATTTAGACTACCTCCGGGGCTGCCCTGGTCCGGCCGGTGTTTAATTTCTTTCTTTTTCCATCATGTCTCTCCTTTGAAAATAGTGTTTGAATGGCTCTATATGCCAGCGGCGGTACCAAGGCGCAGCGACTGGGTAGGTAAAGCGTTACATGATTATTTTCAAACCGTGACCGGATAATGGGCTTAAAAGGTGCCGGATACGGATCATTCGTCCATGTAGGTTTAGACCAAGAATGGCCTTTTGAGCATTTTTTCATATAGTTCAATATAGCTTTCAGCGCATCGGCTGTGATTGAATTCAAGTACCGATTCCGTCATGATTCTGCGGAGCTGGTTTTCTTTTTCATCCGGGTCCAGGCGGAAGAAGTCCATGGCACGGTCCACAGCCCAGTTCAGTCCCTGGGCATCGTGGACATTGAAAATAAATCCATTTCCTGTTGACTGATTTACATTCAGTTGTTTGACTGTGTCATGCAGGCCGCCTGTGTCAAATACAATGGGCAGGCTGCCGTATATTCCTCCGATCATCTGGGGCAGGCCACACGGCTCAAAGGAAGATGGCATGAAAATAAAATCACTGGCTGCAAATGCCTGGTGGGACAAATGTTCGTTAAACCTTAAGATACTGATGCGCTGGTGCATGCCATGGAAATTGACAATATCGTGAAGGTGTTTCTGATATGCCCCGTCTGCAACGGATACAATCTGAATGCCTGTATCCCAGTAACGGGAAATAATATCATACATGGTTTCTGCCAAAAGCGTACAACCTTTCTGCACAGGATCAAGGCGGGAAGGCCAGAAAAATACCGGCGCATCCGGATTTGTCTCTAGGCCTACGAATTTTTGCAGAAAAATTTTATTCTGTTGTTTCCGGACACGATGGTTTTTGGGCCCGTAATTGAACTGAATCATGTCATCCACAGCTGGATTGAATTCAGGCTCAGGCGCATTTAAAATGCCTGTGGCGTATCCTGCATTCCATTTGTGGGCCAGTTCTTGCCTGAGTTCCTGTCCCACAAAGGGGTGGCGGTTTTCAACAATTTCACGCAGGAAGGTGGGGCTTACTGTGTTCACATAATGGGCGGAAAATACCCCTGACGCCAGAAAATCCACCCGGTTGGTATCCCGGCTCTCTCCGTAGGTAAAAGGCGGATGCTTGAAGTAGAGCCACTGCCAGAAGGCTGCCGCATCAATACCCCTGTCCTCAATTTCGGTCATGGTGGAGGTCATGGTATGGATGTTGTGAATGGTAAACAGGCATGGGATCTGGTATCGCCTGGCAAGGGCCGGAATCAGTCCGGTCATCCAGTCGTTGCAATGGATGATGTCCGGCTTCACCCTTGGGATGATGTTGTTTATCACTTCCCGCTGAAACGCCAGGGACACCTTGAGATCCTTATCCGAATAGCCGGAATAGACGCCGTTTTTGTAAAGGAATACCCGGTCAGTGGCAAAATGAATCCGTTCATCCTGCAGGCGCCGGCGGATTTTTTCCACCTCCCGCTGATGCCTGGGTTTGTTATTGCCATGATAGATGGACCTGTAGTCGGGTATGGCCACATGAACATCGCAGCTTAAATCATACAACGCGGAAATCAGTGCGGCCGACACATCTGCCAGGCCTCCGGCTTTGGCTGAGTAATCATCGGCGTCAGGGCTGATACCTTCGGGTAGAGAGGTGACTTCCGGGGTTACAATAAGAATTCTTGGTCTATTAGGCATGACGACCTCCCATTTCCTGGTTTCCGGTCTTGCGTAAAATATGTGTCAAAATATGCATTTGTAAGCTTCTTTATTCTAGGTGGAGACATTGATTTCCGTGAATTTATCTTCAAATTTTCCCATATTGGGTGAAATTAAACAAATAGGGGAAAATCCCCATGGAGATTCCGTTAACCAATTGATATATAAAATAACACCTGTGGATATGTTTCCCCACTCCTATCATATGAAAAAAAAATTAGTGTTTGGACGCAAAGCTATCCATCTGCGGCGTTGCAAAAATTTGCATCTGAGCAAATTTGCGTCCAAGCACGGATTTTGGTTCAGGTACAAGTCAAGAATTTAAAATTTAACCCATAGATAGAATGGCGTCGCCCAGTGCTTTGCCGCCGCCGTCGTCATCTGCTTTAGGTTCACTGAACACGCAGCTTAAAATAAGCATGTCATCATTTTTTTCAGTTTTGATTTTATATGGCTGTTTATGAAAAAGGCTGATCATGCTTTTGTTATGCGGAGCAATATAGGCGATTAATCCTTTAATACCGTTGTCAATTGCCGCCTGATTGATTTTTTTCTGTAAGATAGTAGCAATTCCCATGCCCTGGTATTCTTTTGATACGGAATAGGCAACTTCAGCCATGTTAATGATGGTGTTTCTGAAATATTCGCCCATGGCAATAACTTTTTCAAATCCCAGTTCGCCTATCGTGGCTACGATGGTCTGGTCATTGATATAATCAATGTCATAGGTGGTATCAATTTGATCATAGGCAAAACTTTTTTTCTCATGAAAGAACCTGGAAACGATATCTCCACGATTCATGGTGTAATAATGCTCCTGGATAAAGCGTTCATCCACCGGCTTTGCCGGTCTGAAAGTAATGGGAATATTTTTTATAATAATGGTTTCCTCATATTTAAACGGATAGATTCCTTTATTGGCCTGATTAAATTTGCGTTTACTGTCAACCAGACCCATTTCTTTGGCTTCGGCAAACAATTCATCCCTGAAATCCGGATGGGCAATGGAGACTAAAGCCATAACCCGCTCCTGAAGTGTTTTGCCAAAAAGATTCACCAACCCGTATTCTGTTGCCACAAACTGGACATCTCCCCGTGGCACGACCACGGCGTGTTCTGTTAAAAAAGGAACTATCCGGCTTTTTTGCCCGTGATCCATGGTAGATGTCATCATGAGGATGGATTTTCCTCCTTCGGACATGGCTGCCCCCCGGGTGAAATCAAGCAGACCATTAATCCCTGTGTAATTGTTCAACGGCAGGGCATCGGCTGCCACCTGGCCGGTAAGATCAATGGCCATGGCTGTGTTCAGGGTTACCATCTTATTGTGGCGACTGATGATTCCCGGATTGTTGACATAATCTGAGGGGTAAAATTCAATGGAGGGATTATCGTCAAGAAATTTATAAAGCAGAGAGGAGCCCACGGCTGCGCCGGCCACAAGCTTTCCGTTATTAAATCCTTTCTTTTTATTGGTAATCACCCCCATGGAGAAAAGGTGCATGATTGCATCTGACAAGTATTGTGAATGAATCCCAATATCATTTTTATTTAACAAAGCTGTCTTAATTGCTTCAGTGGTTAAACCAAGACTTGTCTGGATGGTTGAACCGTCTTCGATGAGACGTGAAATAAGTTTGGCAATAACAATGCCTGACTCATGTTCAGGGAGCCGCTGGATGGTTAAAAGTGGTTCCTCATGTTCCACAATAAAATCAACATCATTAACATGGATAAAGCTTCTGCCCAGGACCCGGGGCATTTGGGGGTTAATCTGGCATATGACGATATCAGCAGTTTCGCAGGCCGAAAGATTGATATCCACGGAAATCCCAAGACTCATCCACCCAAAGTCATCGGGCGGCGTGGCCTGGATCAGCGCCGCATTTAACGGCATGAGCCCGGATTTGAACAGATTCGGGATCTGGGACAGGTTTGTAGGCGTAACAAATCGTTGATTTTTCTTTATAATGCTGTAACCACAGGAACCTAAGTAAAAGGACCTGATTTTGAACTGATGGGATGGAGACTCATTCGCGATAAGCGTTAAAGATCCATTTTCAATGCTGAGCAGACGCACGATTTCAAGATCGGTGAATCTTGTGGAGATTTCGGATAACTCTTGGACAAGATGTTGTGGTTCAGCACAGGATGAGCCTATAAATATACGTTGACCTGGCCGGATATGTTTCAGGGCCTCCTGGGCACTGCAACGTTTATCTATGTAGGAATCTGCCCAGTAAGTAGATTTTGTCATTATCAACCTCCTCTGTGTTTATTGTCTGCTTATAAACGGTTTTTATATTTTTTATATTAACAACAGGTTACCAATTCCGAAGCCAAGTCCAATGGTGAGAAAAATTTGAATCGGGGTTCCAATCAATGCGATTCTCTTCACCGGTTTAAGGTCTTTAAGCGAGAACTCAAGCCCCAAGGCAAACAGCAAAAGCGC
>NZ_JBFXHE010000128.1:0-10528 GCF_050177295.1 Desulfobacter sp. | reverse complement strand
ATCCCGGTATTCCAAGATCCTGTTCCCGGTTGATATATCGTCCTGTTCCTTTCAGAAATTTGGCAGTCTCATGGTTGATCATCTGGGAGGCACCCTTGAAAGTCACATCTGATTTTTCAAAATGAACATCCCAGGTATCAGGGGACAGGGGGCTGAAAACAGCAAAAGCCGCAATTTCATCCTTGACCAGCAGTATCAGTCCGCGTAAACCCAAATCATTCCAATGGGAGAAGGCCATGGCCATGGCATCGGACTCTTCAACCAGAGAGCGGGGTATGGAAGGCATGCCGGCAAGCAGACGCCTTTCAAACTGCATCACTCCCTTGCAATTATCCTCATTCATGGGCACTAGGGAATAATCCGGATACTCACGCTTAAACTGGGAAATAAGATTTTTTTTCTTATGCAGTTTATTGCCCTTTAACCCGGCCAGTTCTTCGGTCAGGTAAACATAATCTGCCGCATCCCGGTCACAGGTAATACTGAAATATCGATCCAGGTCCTCACAGATAGTCACGTAAGATTCAGGCACCAGTCCGATGTTTCCGGACAATCCTGCGGCAACAGCCTTTTTTGATAGAGCAAACAACGCCTCCGGTTCAAGGTACTCTCCCACGGGCATGAACAGGGCCTGGCAGCGATCGTCGTGAATAACCAGACTGTCATTATACAGAAACCATGAATAGCGGTACAGATTCTGCCAGCAGAAAAGATTGACAAAGCTATACTCACATGAGCAGGGTGGATAAAGGCCCAGGAAATCAAGGATCAGGGGTCGGGTTTCCAGATCAAATTTCCCGGGCTTTAGTATACTTGGTTCTGTCTGCTGATCATCAGCACTGTTGCCGACCATTGGCGGCGTATTGCAGGTATCCGATTGACGGCTATGGCATATCATTGTTTTTCCTTTTATATGGCTGTTATTCAAGTTTAAAGGGGATGTGATCCTTCATCTGCCGGAACCCGAGTTTTTCATAAAATGAAAAAGTTCCCGGTTCACCGATCAATCCAATCCAGTCCACCCCCCTTTTCTTAAGTTCCTGGATCAGAAAACTTACAATTAAAGTGCCGATGCCAAGCTTTTGATAGGCGGACAGCACGGCAACATCCTGAATATAAGCATCACTGCACAGATCGGAAAGGGCCCTTCCCATTCCAATTAATTTTTTTTCCCAAAAAGCACCTGCAAACAATGCGGATTTTTCAGGAATCTGGAGCAAAAATGCATCTGATATTTTATAATCGTCCTGCCACCACCCGGCATCCTGGTATAAGGCCTGAAACTCATCCACAGGTACTGTGCGCACAAGTTTTATCTCAAGCCCATTAAGCGCTTCTGTTTTCATTTACCCTCGCCTTCCAACATTTTTTCTACAAAATAGGGAAGCACAAAGGCTGAACTGTGCATCTCTGAACTATAATATTTAAGCTGAGACTGAAGCACTTGGGGCACTGGACGTGCCGGCACCACAAGTTCAGGCCCCAAAGATCCCATGCACATACCGATATGACCGCCGGTATATGTGGGGACAATAATATTTGCATAGGCATGTATGGGAAACAAAGACCGGGTAATGCCCGTCAGTTTTTCAACCCAGTCCGGGTGAAGGAAAAAGGATTCGCCCTGGGTGGCAATCAGGCCGCCGGGTTTAAGCGCATGCTTTAAATCCTGGTAAAACTGATTTTCAAACAAAGCTTCACCAGGTCCAACCGGGTCCGAGGAATCAACAATAATAACATCATAACAATTGGGGTGTTCCCGGACAAAGGCGGCCCCGTCTTTGATATGAACACAGACCCTTGGGTCGTCGAACCCACAGGCCAGTGCTGGCAGAAACTGTTTTGAAACCTTGATGACCTCTTCATCAATTTCACAGAAATCAATACAGCAGACATCATGGTGACGATTAATCTCACGCAAAACGCCGCCGTCGCCTCCCCCGATGACAAGCACATTTTCAGGGTGGGGGTGGGAAAACAGGGGCAGATGCGCCATCATCTCCTGGTAACTGAATTCATCCCGTTCGGTTAGCTGAATAATTCCGTCCAGTACCAGCATCCGACCGTAGGACCGGGTCTGGTACAGGTCAATCTGCTGGAACCTGCTTTTTTTACTGTAAAGAAGTTCATCCACCTTCAGTGAAATGGCAATGCCTTCCCACATGGGACAAACTTCCGAAAACCATCCTTTATGTATCGTGCCTGAATTTTTCATTTACATATTTCGATCAAAATTAATGTCTTAAAGCCACTTGCATCTTGTAATGTCTGCCTCGAAAATATGACAGGGAGAATTCTGCTAACTCACGGGGCTCATAACTATTGCAGGAAAAAATATCCAGATATGCGGTATGGGTTGCATGGGCAAAATGCCCGGATATTCCGGATGTTTCAATGGACCTGGTCATGGAAAAACCTGCAGCTGTTTCGTTTTCATCATAATAAACCGCAGATGAATTTTGCTTTTTTTCAATACCAAGCAGCCCACACAGCCCGGAGACAAAGTTTTTTATACCACCCGGATCCTTTATCATATCAGAACTGCAATCATACACATCAACAGATGTGGACAATCCCCAGGAGTTTGTATTTTCACACACTTTTTTCCATGCTATGGGAAGCGTTCGTCTATCCATCACCTTTTCATTACTGTTTGCCATACGACTTTTAAACCCGGGCTGCAGTATCCCCCTGTTTTGATCCGAAGAGATAAACACCCGTTTGGATGAAAATTGTGCTTCCATGGAATGAATGGCTATGTCCAGATCAATATTATCTGCGCATGTAAAAATATCTACTGCTGCATAATCATGCTCGGGCCAGGCATGAACCGTAAAATGGGATTCAGCGATAATCACTACCCCAGATACCCCCTGGGGTTCAAACTGATGAAAGGAGCTGCTGATAATTGTGGCCCCGCTTTCCCGGGCCGCTTTAAGCAGAATTTTTTCGAGCCTGTTCTTATCAAGCAGAACATCGGATGCGCAATCGTAATATTCTATGGTAATATGCCGACCCAGGGCAAAACCCGGATCAGAATGAGAGGCCACAGGCATTCTGTTTTTATCAAGCAATCTTAAAAAAATACTCCGAATAATAATTAAATTGTTAAAACAGGGGATCAGAATACTTCCATAACAGAGGAAAATCTTTGCAATTGGGTTTCTTTGGGCAGATTTTTTTCTTTGAGGCGTTCAATCATGGACAACGTGTCAAAACGCAGATAGGGGTTAACCTTAAGTTCCTCGGACAGACGGGAAACAACATGGTCCGGATTATAGGAAGACGCGTACCCGCTCAAATCCGGATTATCCGGTTCAATGATTCCGGCATATTTGACAGCCTCAAGAACGTAATCATGGCCGGCATAGACCAGGGTGTCACCCGGAAGGGTCATCAAGAGTTTTAGCGAGTTTAAAAAGGATTCAAGATCCCCTGAAAAACAATTGCCAACCGTGGCATTGAACAGTGTATCACCGGTTACAACAAATCCTGCCCCCCTGAAACAAAGCGAATCCATAGTATGCCCGGGGGTCAGCATCACCTCTATCCCGGTTCCGTCTTTCAGGTCAAGAATCTGGCCATGTGAAAGCGAAGTGCAGTCAATAAACCGCGCATTTGTTTTTTTGAGAAGTGCATTGTTTCCCTGGGTATGGTCGGCATGGGTATGGGTATTGGTGACAATGTCAATGGGAATATTTTTTGCTTTGGCAAATTTTACCATATCCTCCGAGGCTCCAGGGTCAATGGCAATAGAAAATTTTTTACTATAAACCAGATACCCCAGATTGTCTGCACCGTATCTAAACTGTTGAATATCCAAGCACTCAATCCTTTTTTTTAAAATATTTCATCTTCATCTTCCCCAAAGGCACCTTCATCCTGATCCGGACCGTCTTCCAGGGGGTCATCATCATACACATCAATATCATCCCCATCCATGAACGCATCATCAAACTGAACATCAAGCCCGTGGTCATCAAAAATGATACTGATGGCTTCTTTCAGATTACGTTCAAAGCTTTCAGCATAATCGTCATCCCCATCTGATGAAAATTCATAGAGGTCATCATGCTCTTCAATCAGGTCTCTAAGATCGGTTTCCATTTCAGACCGGGCATAAAAATCGGCTTCATAAGCATCAATAATGTCTTCATACAGGTCATACAACTCAAACGCCTCAACGGCATCAAAAATGGTCATTTTTTTTGCCATATTCAATCTCCCGGATTTTAATTAACTTTCTATTTTAGTAATGGTTTTATGATTGTCAAATAACCAAGCGCCATAATGTTTATCTCAAACATGATTGCGCCTAAATACAGTTTCACCCTATTCTTTCTTGATAAAGAAGGTTTTATTTTTTTTCAATCCTAAAATTAGATCCGGCAAAAAAACAGAATCGGGTATGAAATCCCGTTATATTTTTTCAAAAACCATTTAATGTATGGATAGTTCTTGACGATGGTATAGTGCAATGATATGGATTAATTTAACTTATCACCCATTTCAACCAAATCTCGCATTGAAACGCCCAAGAAGCAAATGGAACCGAGAGGGCGGAGCTATCCCCCCCCAAAAAAAGAATGGACCTCATTACTATATTCCCTAAACTTCGAAACAAAAAAAGGTGACGGCCAAATGAAACACATACAAAAAAGAATTTTGGTTACCGGAGGAGCCGGATTTTTAGGTTCCCATTTATGCGAACGGCTAGTTGAACATGGGGATGATATTCTATGCTTAGACAACTATTTCACTGGCCAGAAAAAAAACATAGCGCACCTTTTAGGGAAAACTAATTTCGAGCTTTTAAGGCATGACATTACTTTCCCGCTGTATGTTGAGGTTGATGAGATTTATAATCTTGCCTGCCCTGCATCGCCGATTCATTACCAGCATGATCCGGTACAAACCACAAAGACAAGTGTTCACGGAGCCATAAACATGCTTGGTTTGGCTAAGCGGACAAAGGCCAAAATTCTGCAGGCGTCCACCAGTGAGGTTTACGGTGATCCTCAGGTTCACCCACAAACAGAAGCGTATTGGGGGCATGTCAACCCAATCGGGCTCCGATCCTGCTATGACGAAGGGAAACGATGTGCAGAGACCCTGTTTTTTGATTATCATCGGCAACATCACCTGAATATCAAAGTAGCACGTATTTTCAATACTTACGGCCCCAGAATGCATCCTAACGACGGGCGTGTGGTGTCCAACTTTATTGTTCAGGCGCTCAAAGGTGAGCCCATAACCGTCTATGGAGATGGTAGCCAAACAAGATCATTTTGCTATGTGGATGATATGATCAATGCCGTTATTGCTTTTATGGCAACAAAAGATACGGTTACCGGTCCTTTTAACTTAGGAAACCCTGTGGAATTCAGTATGCTTGAATTGGCTGAAACAATCATCAGGCTTACCCAGACCACATCTGAAATCGTATTTAAACCACTGCCTGCAGATGACCCGACCCAGCGCAGACCGGATATTTCTATGGCCAAAAAAAACCTGGAATGGGAGCCAAAGGTCAAGCTTGAAGAAGGGCTACATAAAACCATAAATTTTTTTAAAGAAATCCTTATCTAAACATTAATTTTATTTTTTTAAAAAAACATTTAATGTATGGACGGTTTCAACCGATAATCTAATTCAGAATAAAAAAGCGACTTGGAAGAATTTAATTTTAGCCTTTACAGAATCTGAAGCACAGTTACATCAGAATAGACATGTAACTGAAAGAGCGGAGCTATATCTTTTGATTGTCCCTTACACCACAACTTATTTTTCTCCAAGCAAGGAATATAGAAGGCTTTCTTTATTAATGCTCATCAAAGAGATGCCCCATTCCAGCCAACACCTTCTGGCAGCAAAAAGCCATCTGAGCAGTTCAATGGTAAACATATACATAAAAGAACTGAGCCAGGCAGGACTGATTACTGTCTCCGGAAAGACAAATCGTACCACAGAATATCATCTGACAGAGAAAGGACAAAAAAAATTATTTCAGGATTTTATCTCCTTTTCATCTGAAGCCGTTCAAATTTATGCCTCCGTGAAAAGAGAGATCATCCGGTTGCTTAAACGGTATGAAACCAGCGGAATTCGCACCGTAGTTCTTTACGGGGCATCGGACACGGCGGAAGTCGTTATGTCCGCCATCCCTCATACAAGGCTTGTTGTTATAGGCATTGTAGATGGAGATCCAGCCAAACAAGGCAGGCTCTTTAACGGCACCTTGATTCAGACGCCAGAGACCATTTCGCAGATTGATCCGGACGCCGTATTGATTACCTCTTTTGCCCGCCAGGATGAAATTTATAACAATATTGAAACGATTATGGGCGACAATATAAAGGTATTAACACTGACAGCGCTGCAACAGCTTCAACAGCCGCCTCTTCCGGAACTATCCCGCAAAGCAAATAAGAATCCAACGGCTCCCCCAACCATCCAAAAAGCCATGATAAAGCCATGATCATCGGAAACCGAAAAATTGGGCAAGACCATCCAACCTACATTGTGGCCGAAGCCGGAATCAATCACAATGGAAGCCTCAAATTAGCAAAAGAATTGGTGGATGCAGCAATTGACGCAGGTGCCCATGCTGTTAAATTTCAAAAAAGAGACCTTATAAGCCTTTATCCGGAAGATATGCTCAATCACCCTGAAAAGTATGAACAAAGCTTTCAGTATATCATTCCCCTTCTTAAAAAATTTGAACTGTCCAAAGACGATTACCTTGAACTGAGAAGATATGCTGGGGATAAGCCTATTGATTTCATTTGCACCCCATTTGATATAGCCAGTGCCCGGTTGATCTACAACGCAGGTATTGCCGCATTTAAAGTCGCCTCGGCAGATTTGACAAATTATCCGCTTTTGGAATATATTGCATCCAAAGATCTTCCCATTATTATTTCCACGGGAATGGCTTACAGACATGAGATTCAGCAAACCGTCCGCTTTCTGAATGAACGGACCGCAGATTATGCCATTCTCCATTGCCGCAGTGCGTACCCGGTCTGGCCCAGGGATGTGAATCTTAAAATGATTAACTGGCTAAAGCAATTTGATAAACCTGTGGGATATTCGGGGCATGATATCGGCATTATCATACCCCTTGTCGCCGCATCCATGGGGGCCTGCATCATTGAAAAGCATCTGACCCTTGATCCAACCATGGAAGGAACCGATCATAAAGTCAGCCTTGACCCTTACTCTTTCAAACGACTGGTCAGAGATATTGAAATTGCAGATCAGGCCATGGGCAGCCGGAAGCGATTCCTTCTCCGCGGTGAAGTTCTCAACCGTGAAGTTTTTGCAAAGAGTCTTGCCGCAGCAGAAGATCTTCCCAAGGGAATTGTCATCAATGAATCCCACATTAAAGTGATGGGACCGGGCAAAGGCCTGCATACCTCCAGAAAGGATGATTTGATCGGTAAATCCATTCACCGGGACATCCAGAAAAACTCTTTTTTCTTTGAAGAAGATCTGGAAACTAATGGTAATGGTGAGCCTCCCCATCCCTCGGTGTATTCTTTCCAGAGTAAATGGGGATTGATTGCACGATTCAATGATTTTTATGACATCATCTCTTTTAACCCCGAAGTCATCGAAATTCATCTGGCAGAAAAGGATTTTGCCACAGCCTTTATCCCCGAACATCCCCATCGGCAGGAGTTAATCATTCATGCCCCGGAATTTATTGATGGCGGAATCATAAACCTATGCCATTCAGATCATGCCATCAGATCCAAATCAGTGGATCTTGTCCAAAGAACCATTGCCCTGGCCAATGAAATGAGCCCTTTTTTCCAGGGAACCCCCAAAATTGTGGTCCATCCGGATGCTGTCAGCCTGAAAGAGAAGCTGCCTAAAGCCCCTCTTCGAAAAGCGTTAATGCAATCTTTATTTGAAATAGATACCACCGGCGTTGAACTGCTTTTGGAAAATCTCCCCCCCTATCCCTGGCTTTTCGGCGGAGAATGGAAGGGCAATTTTTTCATGGACGCAGATGAAATCATTTCAGTATGCAATGAAGCAGGCATTAATATGGTTTTTGATCTTTCCCATGCAGCCCTTTACTGCAACGCCAAGGGGATAGATCTGAAAACCTATATCCAAAAAGTCTATCCGCTGATCCGACACCTTCATTTAGCCGATGCCTATGGTGTAGACGGCGAAGGCGTCCAGTTCGGCGAAGGAGACATTGACCTCAACCGGATCATGCCTCTTTTTTCAGACTACACAGAATCATGGGTCCCTGAAATCTGGAGAGGACACCTCAACAACGGCCGGGCATTTTTCAAAGCGATCTCCTTAATTTCCAAATACATGAGGTAACCAACATTTCCGTGTTTGAACGATTTATCATTATTGCCCAAAAAGAGAACGCCTTTTACCATGTTCCCTCTATTGTGACGGCACCGGACGGATCTATCCTGGCCTTTTGCGAGCAACGGTGGCAATCGCCGTGCGACGATGTGGGCGAATGCCATATTGTAATGAAAAAAAGCAAAGATAACGGTCAAACATGGGGACAGCTTATAGAACTGCGCCGAAAACAAGGCGCCAAGTGGCATATGGGGTCGGCAGTGACAGACAACGAAACCGGCATCGTTCTTCTCATGTGCGGCGGCGGATGGCTTCAAAGTGCAGACAATGGAGATACCTGGACGGACTGGCAGCCTGGGCACAACATAGAATCCACTGGCGGATTGGGTGGCACCCATGGCAGCGGGCCCGGAATTCAGCTCCAATTTGGCAGACATAAGGGACGCCTGGTATGGCCGGCCAGAGTTACAATCACCTCAAATGGATATAATGACCACTCAATCTCCGATAGAAGGGAAAAATGTTACAGCACCGCCATCTTCAGTGACGACCACGGAAAAACCCTTTACCGGGCAAATGCATTCCATCAGGGAACTGGAGAAGCCTGTCTTGTAGAAAGGATCAATGGTGATATCTATTTCAATGCCCGGGCCTATTTTGATGACTTTAGGCGAAAAACGGCACTAAGCCGTGACAGTGGCACATCGTTTTCCGAGACCAAAGATGACCCGGTCCAAAAAGAACTCTCCCAGGGGTGCAATGCCAGCATGATCCGTTACCCAAAAGAGCTGCTCAAAAGAACAGGAATGATCGACCGGATCGGCCAAGATGTTATCCTGTTTGCCAATCCGGACAGTGACACGTCCTACCGGGAACACGGTGTGGTCCGTCTAAGCACAGATGGCGGGGAAACCTGGCAATATTCAAAAGCCGTAACGGATTTCGGAGAGTGGTTTGACTATTCAGCAATGACAATAGCAACAGATGGAACTATCCTTCTCATGTACAAAACCACCCTGTCCATGACAGGTCTCCCATCATCTTGCGATGAATGCTGTTCCATGTGCCTTGCCAGATTCAATCTGGAATGGATAATGGATTCGAATGACTGAATCCCATGACCACAATTTTAAGAACCTTTTTCTTGATTTTCCTGAAGCGTCTTTGGAATTCTTCTTTCCCAAGGCGATCGAACAATGGGGAAAAATCAAAAACATCAGCTTTATTCGCCAGGAGCCTAAAAAACATCACCTCTCCGACGCTAACCTTGTCCTGGACATGCCAATTTTATTCGAATTTGCAAACCATTCTCTTTTACTTTGGCTGGTGGAGTTTCAAGAAGACAAAAAGCGCTTTTCCATTCACAAATTGTTACGATATACCGTCGATCTCATGGAACTATATCCTGACACGACTGTTGTACCAACGGTTTTATTCACGGATCATAAAAAATGGCGTACAGATGTACCCCGTAAGTTGGAATCTAAACTGGCCGACAAAATATTTTTACATTTTGAAATGTTTTTTGTAAGCTGTCAGAATTCAAGGCCAAAGATTGTTATTCAGTCAATAATCCGGTAACCAAAATATTGCTCCCGAAAATGGACTATACGCCCTCAGAACGAACGGAAGTAATCCGGCAGGCATATTTAGGACTTTTCCAACTGGCATCGCTTGCGCTTTTTGAGAAATACATTTATTTTATAGATAGTTACGCCGAGATGAAACCAGACGAACAAGCGGCACTATTCAAAGAACTTGCAGCACATGAGGAGACCGTCATGTTAGCAGATTACATAAAAAATATAGGCAGACAGGAAGGCAGGCAAGAAGGAAGACAGGAAGGTTACAATGCGCTTGCGAATCTAATCAGAAACATGAAAAACAACAATCTTGCGGATCAAGAAATTGCGAAACTCACGAATATTGATATCAATATTATCAAAAAAATAATAAACAGAGAACCTGTTGAAATTCCTTTACATCTTCTTGGTGAACAATAAGCCCCTAAAAGTGGCGGCCACAAAAAATGACCATATTCAACATTACAGATCGAGTCAATAATGGGGAAGACAGCTTCACGCAGTTCACAGAAAACAGCTTTGATGCAAAAAAACTGTCTGAAGAACTTGTGGCTTTTTCAAACGCAGAAGGCGGTGCTCTGATTATTGGAGTTGGGAATAGAGGATAA
>NZ_JBFXHE010000127.1:0-10697 GCF_050177295.1 Desulfobacter sp. | reverse complement strand
CCTCATCCCAGAGTTTATAAGCAATTTCTTTGTGCTTTTTAATTGCTTGGGCAGAGACTTTACTTTCTTTCAATGTGCCGGCTTTTACCATATCCTCCGCGTATTTAAATTCTTTGCCATAGGCTTCAACGGTCGCGGTCCAGTAATTTTCAGCGGCTTTCTGAAGGGCCTGTTTTAAATTATCCGGAAGTTCGTTCCATGATTTGTTGTTGATCAGCATATGTCCGATCACATGATCATTATCCCCGGCCCGGACCCAGTAAGGGGCGACTTCATACCATTTTAATCCGGATATGGCACTGATATCCCACTGGCTGGCATCAAGGGTTCCAAGTTTCAACGCCATATAGGCTTCACCACCGGAAACATAAGTCCCCCGGGCACCGATCATATTGTGAAACTGTGTATAAATACCTTCGTCCCTGATTTTTATCCCTTTCCAGTCGTCAAAGGTTTCCAGGGGTTTTGTGGACAATACAAAGGGGCCGCCGTATGTATGCATGTCAAGCCAGTAAAGGCCTTGCTTGTCATACTCTTTCCGCAATATATTGACGAAGCCCTTATTATAATAAAAATCTCTTATCACCTGGGCCTTGGCATCAAATCCATCGACTTCATCAATGGTATACGCAAACGGAATACCGAATTCAATTTCTCCAACCGGAACAATACCGCCCCAGAATGCGCCCATGCAGTGGAGCATGTCCAAAAGCCCTTTTTGTGTGGATTCAAACAACTGCTCCAACGGAACAATTTCGGAATCCGCGAAAACTGAAATGATCAGTTTGCCGTCACTCAATTTTTTCACGTTCTGGGCAAAGCCTTTCAGCAGTTCAAAAGAGATGTCTCCATGGGGATATCCGGACTGCAGTTTCCATCTATACACTTTATCTTTGGCAAAAGAAGAGCCCATGGAAAAAATGGTACACAAAAAAAGGGTGACAAAAACCAACGATACGTTTTTAAATGCTGCAGACAATTTCATGCATTTCTCCTTTAATCATTTTTAAGACTATAATACCCACGCGTTAATACCACTGGTAAATATATCCCTTCCACTGCTCTGTCAATGGCCGGAACCTGATCATGTACAGGGCAACCGCATTTGTTGTTTACCCGGCAGGGCAATTATGTATATAGTGATTGCCCTGCCAAGGCCATGCCGCTGATTTGCCAGAACACCTGCATTTAAAACTCGTCAGTTGCTTTTGCCGGCAGCAGCCCAGGATGTATTACCGTAAAAATATGCAAAAGGAGAAAGAGGATGGCGGATTATGCAATGATAATCAATGGAGAAAAAGTGTTATCCGACACCACATTTGATGTGGTCAATCCGGCAACGGGAGACGTTTTTGCAAAGTGCCCCAAGGCTACGGTCGAGCAACTGGATGAAGCGGTTGCCGCAGCCCGAAAGGCGTTTCCGGGATGGTCAGCCCTGGCCGATGACCAGCGGGTAAAGATCATGAACCGAATCGCCGGCATTATTGAGCAGAACCAGACGGAACTTGCCGGACTGATCACTCGGGAACAGGGTAAGCCATTGTCCGGACCGGGGTCCGTGTTTGAGGTCGGCGGCTGTATTGCCTGGACCCAGGTTACCGCAGCCATGAAACTTGAACCCGAACTGGTGGATGATAACCCGGCGGAGACCATTGAACTGTACAAAAAGCCCATTGGTGTTGTCGGTTCCATTACGCCATGGAACTGGCCCTTGCTCATCGCTGTATGGCATATCATGCCGGCCCTGAGAGTCGGGTGTACCGTTGTTCTGAAACCTGCATCCTATACCCCCCTGGCCACCCTTCGGCTGGTTGAACTGGTCAATGAAGTCCTGCCCCCCGGGGTTCTCAATGTGGTATCCGGCAGTTCCGATATAGGCAACGCCATGTCAGCCCACAAAGGCATTGACAAAATTGTCTTCACCGGTTCCATTCCCGTGGGCCAAACCATCATGGGCCGGGCCGCGTCCAATTTAAAAAGCCTGACCCTGGAACTGGGAGGCAATGACGCTGGCATTATTCTGCCGGGAACTGATGTTACCCCGCTTTTGGAACCTTTGTTCTGGGGATGCTTCATTAATGCCGGACAGACGTGCGCGGCCCTGAAACGCCTTTTTGTCCATGAAGATGATTATGAAGATGTCTGCCGGAAATTTACGGAGTATGTAACCAAGATTCCCGTGGGGGACGGTATGGATGAAAAAAATCTCATCGGCCCGCTGGGCAATAGGCCCCAGCTTGAAACCGTCAGACAATATGTAGATGATGCCAGGGAAAAAGGGGCCAGGGTCCTGTGCGGCGGGGCACCTTGTTCCGGCCCGGGATACTTTTATCCCCTGACCCTGGTGGCAGATGTAACCGATGATATGGACCTGGTCAAAGAAGAACAGTTCGGCACCGCACTTCCCATCATCAAATATGCCACTGTTGACGAGGCGGTTCAAAGGGCAAATTCCCTTGATGTGGGGCTTGGCGGATCTGCATGGTCCAATGATCCGGAAAAAGCCAAAGCGGTTGCCATGCGGCTTGAAGCCGGAACTGTCTGGGTGAATGCCCATGGAAAACTCCACCCCATGGCTCCCTTTGGCGGGGTCAAATTTTCCGGTGTCGGATCTGAATTCGGGCTTGAGGGTCTCAAAGCCTATACCGTGAATCAGGTGGTCAGTGTGGCTAAATAGTCACCATTTCATTTCCGGGACTGCGTGGAAACAATGTCATGAATCGCCTGATAGTCTTTATCAGAAACCGCCACAATGCCTGCCATATTCATGTTCTCCAGCATGGTTTTAAGGCCGGGCGCCGAAGACAGCATGATTTTTCTGATCTGATTTTTCAGGGTATTGTCCACACCGCCGCTGAATACAAAAGGATCATAATGGATGGGATCGGACTGCCACAGGATCGCTACCTGGTCAGGCTTTAATATATTTTTCTCAACCGCCTCGTCGATGCGGACAGACGAGACAAAGGCCGCATCCACATGCCCGCCCAGGACGGATTGAATGGAACGGTCATGGGAGCCGGTATAGACAATGGTCCCGAAGTACGCTTTCAAAGGGGTACCGATATGCTTTGCAAATGCCATATTCGGAATAACAGAACCTGACGTGCTTTCCGGATCTGTAAAGGCAACCTTTCTTTGTTTCAGATCCCCGGCAGATTTAAACCCGTTCCTTTTTAAGGTAAACAGAACCGAATAATAATAACTGCCGTCAGGCGTAATGAATCCCTTTTTTCTGGCAAAGGAGGCAAAGGCTTCCACCCGGTTATCCCTTGCCCTTGCCCTGGCATAGGATGCCGGGCCCAGAACGGCAAAATCAATGGTCCTGGAAAGCACCCCTTCAATCACGGCATTGTAGGATTGGGGACGAACAATTTTAATGGATTTCCGCAGTTTTTTTTCTAGAAGATCAAGCAATGGTCTTAACTCCTGAATCTGCTGATCAAAATTTTTTTTAGGGATTGCTGAAAAATAGAGCACACCACGGGCATGGTCAGTCAGTGCGGGTTGATCAAAAGCAAAGGACGAGACAGGCCAGAGGGTTAATCCCAGCACGATCACGCATCTGATGAAATAATTTTTCATCTTATATCCTCCTGACAGGTGAAATAATGAATTCACGGATTTTGTTTTCAGACACCGGCCGGCTGAAAAGATATCCCTGGACCTGTTCGCAGCCGGCCACCCTGAGACTGATGAGCTGATCACTGGTTTCAACGCCTTCGGCCACAACGGTCAGGTTCAGTTTTTTAGCCATGGTAATGGTTGAAGAGACAATTGGATTGTCATGGTAACTGTTCCGGATATCCTGGATAAAACTTCGGTCGATTTTAAGGGAATTCACGGGGAGAAAACGAATATGCTCCAAGCTTGAAAACCCTGTGCCAAAATCATCCAGAAAAATTTTCACGCCTTTGTCAAACAGTGCCTTAAGGTTGTTAATCACAATGTCCCTGTCATCAATAAAGGCGTTTTCAGTCACTTCGATTTCAATATATTTAAGCGGGATATCATACTGTTTAAGAATATTTTGAAACCGGTTTACATATGCCCTGTCCTTGAGTTCAAGCGGAGACACATTGACAGCAATGGGGATAAGTTCCATCCCGGCAGCGCGCCAGCTCTTCAGCTGCCGGCAGGCCGCTTCAACAACCCAGGCCCCGAGATCCATGATCAGTCCTGTCTCTTCGGCAATCTCAATGAAATCCGGAGGAAAGATCATGCCATGGTGAGGATGGTTCCAGCGGATCAGGGCTTCAAGCCCGACCACCCGGTAGTCCTGCAGCCGGATTTTAGGCTGATAGTGCAGTGTAAACTCCCCCCGGGCTATCGCCGAAGGCATGCGCTGTTCAAGTGCAAATTTCTCAACAGATACGGTATTCAGGCTTGGATCAAAAAAACGGTACTGCCCCCGGCCCGATTTCTTGGCTTTATACATTGCCGCATCCGCATTAAGCAGCAGGGTTTCAATATCTTCCCCATCCCTGGGGTAGACAGAAATACCGACACTTGGGCTGGTAATGATCTCATGGCCGTCCAGGTCCGGACAGGGCTTTGAAACAGCGGCGGTGATATTTTCAACCACCGTGGCAATATCCCGTTCCCTGGCAACTTCCGTGAGCATCACAACAAATTCATCTCCCCCGAACCTTGAAACGATGTCTGATTTCCGGGTACACGTTTTCAGCCGCAGGCTCACCTCCTTTAACAACAGATCCCCGATATGGTGGCCAAGGGTGTCATTTATCTTTTTGAACCGGTCAAGATCGATAAACAGAACCGCATAACAAAACTTGTTGCGCTTTGCCTGGAGAATGCTTTTTTCAGCCAGAGAGACGAACAGGTTCCTGTTATAAAGTTCGGTGAGCGGGTCAAAAGAGGCCGCTCTGGTTGAGGCTTTATGCTCTTTTTCCAGATTTTGTATCAATCTTTGATTTTCTTTGTTGGAAAGGGCCAGGGCATCCAGATACGCCTGGCTCCGGTTGATCATTTTAAAAAGAAGAACAATGCCTGAAAGCCCCAGCGAGGTCAAAATAATCAGGACCCAGAGCAGCCGGTTCCGATATTGATTAAAATCCGAAAGAAACTCGTCCTGTCCGATACCGATGGTAATCATAAAAGGATAATCATGGACCCGCAGGTATGTCAGATAGCAATTTCCAAAATCGGAATACCTGCCACCCCTGAAGCCGGAATCCCCGGAAATTGATCCTGCCGGCATCATTTTTACCGGCGAATTTCCAACAACCAGTCCACCGCTTTCAAATCGCGCCACCTCTTCCCCCTGATCATATTGTACCGTTATCGTTCCGGTTCTGCCGATATCAACATTCTGTAAAAGGTTCAAAAAATATCCGAAATCCATCTCAAGGAGCATGGCGCCTTTAATTGCAGCACCGATTCTGATGGGAAACAGAAACGGCACCTGCCAGGAAATATTGGACGGTCGATTGTCCCGGGGCATAAGTACGGGCTGGCCTGTGCCCAGCATTTTTTCAATCTGTTCTCTTATTTTATCCGGCCGGTCTCCGCTTTCAGGAGAGGATTCATAAAAGGCTCTGCCGGACAGATCATAAAGAACAATTCGGGTAAACGTCCGTTCACCGTAAAGGAAACCGGTTATATCTCCGGAAGGCGATTTTGTTCCATCAAACCATTTTGATGCAAAAAGCTCAATCGTATGCCGCTGTTCAAGAATCTGGAACAGATTTTCAGCCAGCACCCCGGCCAGATTCTGCTGTTCACGTTCAAGACCGGCCACAAGCTCTTTTTTATTTTTCTCCACCTGAAATAAAAACAGGCACCAGGCGAGCATGATCAGAACCGTACCAAAGACGATAATCCCCTTTTTTAAAAACCGGGAATTAAATCCCACAGGATTAAGCACATCCCCATCAAGGAAATCAGGTATGTTCATATTCAGCCTTGCGTACCCTGCACCACCTGTATTCATAATCCGTTTGCACCACCCAGCCCAACGCGCCCCCGTTGTAATAGCAATATTGGTACCAAACTTTCAATTATTTCCAGACAATTTAACACAAATCTAATACGCCCGAACCCGCGCCTTATCCATACTCCGTCTTAAAAAGACCTTAGCGGCAAATATCCAGGGAATGAATAAACAACTTGCATTTTTTTAAAAATTCGTATATGTATACTCGTTTTGTTTTGAGTTAATATTCATATTCAGGGCTGGCTGCGCCGGCCTTTTTGCTTTTAAGGAAAACCATGTCCCATAAAGATTTAACCCAGGCCGGGTTCGGTGAAATGAATTTGAGCCCGGATGTTTTTGCGGCTTTGCAGATTGTTGGTTACGAAACCCCGACCCCGATCCAGGCCATGACCATTCCCCGTATGATTGAATGTAAAGACCTGCTGGGCCAAGCCAGAACCGGAACCGGAAAAACAGCGGCCTTTGCACTGCCGCTGCTTTCCCGGATCGATCTTGAAAACAAACGGCCCCAGATTCTTGTGGTCACCCCGACCCGGGAGCTCGCCATCCAGGTGGCCCAGTCCTTCAAGGACTATGGCGTAAACATGAAGGGCCTTAATGTTCTGGCTGTATACGGCGGCCAGAGTTATGGTGTTCAGTTAAACCAGTTTAAGCGGGGCGTCCATGTGGTTGTGGGGACACCGGGCCGCCTCATGGACCATATGCGGCGAAAAACCGTCTGCCTTGCCGATCTTACAGGCCTGGTGCTGGATGAAGCGGACGAAATGCTGCAAATGGGATTTATTGAGGATGTTGAATGGATTTTGTCCCAAGTCCCCCAATCCACCCAGATCGCACTCTTTTCCGCCACCATGCCGGCCCCGATCCAGAAGATTGCAGGCAAATATCTTAAAGATCCTGAAAAAATTATTATCCGCCATGATTCAGATGTCACCAGCACCATTCATCAAAAATTCTGGATGGTACGGCATGTAAAAAAGAGGGATGCGCTCGTCCGGATACTTGAAGCCTCGTCCCATGATGGCGTCATCGTATTTACCAGAACCCGGAATGACTCAATGGACCTGACAAAAACCCTGGAAGAAAAAGGATTCAAAGCAGAGGCCCTGAACGGAGACATTGCCCAGGCAGCCCGGGAACGGACGGTTAACCGGTTGAAAAACGGGAATATTGATATTCTTGTGGCCACGGATGTGGCGGCAAGGGGGCTTGATGTCGACCGGATTTCCCACGTCATCAACTACGATATGCCCTCTAAAACCGAGCCCTATATTCACAGAATCGGGCGGACCGGGCGGGCCGGACGAACCGGTGAAGCCATTTTATTTGTCCAGCCCAAAGAAAAATGGATGTTAAAACAGATCGAAAAAGCCACCCGCCAGAAGGTTGAAGAAATGGCCCTGCCCTCCAACAGGGAAATCAATAAAAAACGGGTGGATGATTTTAAAAATAAAATTTGCCAGACCATCGGCACCGAAGATGTAAGTGCGTTTACGGATCTGGTGGAGACCACCGCAAAGGAACAGGATATTTCAATTTCCCAGGTGGCTGCGGCCCTGGCAAAGATGCTCCAGGGCAATACACCGTTTCTGCTTGAGGAGAGGGTTGACAGGCCTGCCGCCAAGAAAACCGATACAAAAGCCGGAAAAAAAGCCAAAGCACCTGTTGTACCAAAACAGACCAAAGCACCCATTGCAGCGAAACAGAGCAAATCACCCGTTGCACCCAAACAGAACCCGGCACCTGGCCGGCTTCACCTCCTCAATAAAATTGCGCCTGCCGAAAAGGGGATGGAACGATATCGCATTGAAGTGGGTTACAAGCATGGCCTTAAACCCGGCGATGTTGTCGGTGCCATTTCAAATGAATCGGGTCTGGAAAGCAGGTTTATCGGCGCCATCAATATTGACTATGATTATTCCCTGGTGGATCTGCCCTTTGGCATGCCTAACACCATCTTTAATCTGCTGAAAAGAACCTGGATCAGATCACAGAAGATGTCAATTTCGAAATATGCCTGCTAAAAAGAGACAGGAATCCAAACGGAGATACTTCCCCCTGACACGGGGAACTCTCCCCATCCGTCGGCATTTATAGCAACCGTGGCGCCGTCCATGTTACCCAGGGCGTCGCGATACTTCCCGTTGGCGTGGGCTTTCCCTAGTTCCAACCACATCGTTCCGCCGCCGCCGATGGTGATGACGGCTGCCAGACCGGAACCGGGGTGATCCATGTCGCCCTCGCGTGTCCAGCCAATCATGTGGGCATGCTCGAACCGGTCACGCTGACGACCATAGGCGTGTGACCGTCGAAGTTCCATAAGACGCGGCAGATGAGGGACGGGAACCATGTTGATTTCATATTCCTTGCCGTCCCTGCCCTTGTCTTTGTACTTTGCCCCAAACCAATCCGCATAGAAAACACAGGGGTATCCGTCTTGCCGCAGCAGAATAAATGCGTATGCTGCGGGTTTGAACCACCAGTCCACCGGGGACTCCAGTGACTGGAGCGGCTGACTGTCATGGTTTTCCACGAACGGGACAGACAGGGCCGGCTGATCTTTGGTGAGCGTGTCATCCAGGATTGTCCTCAGGTCGTAGTGCCCATTAGCCCGGGATATAGCGTGGAACTTCATATGAAGCGGCACGTCAAAGAGGGACATCTTGCCATGGGTGGATCTGATGTAATTGTGCAGGTCTCCCACATTGCTTGACCAATATTCTCCCACTGCAAAGAACCCGCTCTTTGCATTTAAAGAAGCGACCCGGCGCATGTGGTCCAGCCACTCACGAAAGAAACTAAATTGAATGTGCTTGACAGCATCGATCCGAATGCCATCAATTCCGGTGGTCTCCAGGTACCAGCGCCCCCAGCGGGCGTATTCCGTGCGGACCTCCGGGCAGTTCATATCCACGTCCGAAAACATGAGATAATCGTAATTCCCATTCTCCCCGGAAACCATCTGGTCCCAGTCCTTGCCGCGATTCGTGAACTTGAAAACCGCTTTTTTATATAAGTTCTCGGCCCAGTCCGTGCCGTCGAAACAGTCGTAATTCCATGTAAAATCGGAATATTTTCCGGCACGCCCCGGGAAGGTGAATTCCGTCCACGCCTCGATCCAGCAGTCCGGCTTTTCCGGATTGACAATTTCAAAGCACCGTTCGTCTCCTTTCACCTCCACGGCCTTCACCCACTCGGTGCGATCCGCGCCGCCCTTGTGATTGAAGACGATGTCTGCGTAAACCTGCAGCTTCTTGTTGTGCAGTGCCTGAATCGCTTCGAGATACTGAGCCCGGGTGCCGTACTTCGTGGGAACCGAACCTTTCTGGTTAAATTCCCCCAGATCGTACAGATCATAGACGCCGTACCCAACATCGTGTACGCCGGCCTGTCCCTTGTACGCAGGCGGCAGCCAGACCGCGCTAAACCCGCAATCCCCCAAGGTTCGAGCCGAATCACGAACCTGGGTCCAGAACCTTCCATCATTGGATGTATACCAATGAAAATACTGCATCATCACGCCATTCATCTGAGACATCGTAAAGCCCCCCCCTTTTTTTTCCGAGATTAAGAATCCAATATCAGATTTCCTGATCCCATGTTTCAACCGCTGACAGATAGTTTGCCATATCATGATCTTCAACTCCGTCAATCCCTTGTTCCTTCAGGGCGTTAAAGGCCGTCAAAATAGTCTATGAATCTGAACCAGAATCCGGGTTCCCGGGGAATTTTTTTCTCTTCCGAGATATACAGATAGGAGCCCACTAAATTTGTTATCATCCTGTTTCAGGTTCATTAAAATCCGGTCTTCATCAGGCATCTGGTTTCCTTCGGATTTTTTTAAATACACTTCCTTTGCAATCCGCGCCATCCAATAGGCATTTCCTTCATCCAGAACGGTTTTGTATGGTGATACGGTCTTCATTTTTCCTCCCGTCATCAACCCGATTCAAAGAAATTAACCAACCAATGTTCAGCGTGTCGGAGTTGCAGGGCGTGTCATATCCCAGCTTTTTTCAATTTGCCGTTCATTCTGTTATCAAATTTTTCCTTGTTGATGATAAAACGTTCATGCTTGCCGCGGGTAATGATATCAAGGTTATCATGAGCCTCAACATCGAATACCAACCGTTTTCCATCGACCTCTACAAGCTTTGTTTTTACAGTAACAGTTAACCCAGCCGGTGTTGCTGCGACATGACTTACGTTGATATGCGTGCCAACGGTTTGTTCTTCAGGCCAATTAAGGTGTGGGTTAATTGCCTGAATACAAGTCCACTCAATTAATCCAACCATATATCCAGTCGCAAATACGTTCGGCATCCCCTGAAATTCATCGGACTCCGGATACAGGGCGGGAACCAGTTTTGACTTGGTAATTGTGAATGAAAAATTATATTCTATACCTGGCTTTAGGCTGTCCTTCATGTTTACCTCCTGAGTATAACGTATTTCTCACCTGCCCGTGTGCAGCGACAGCGGAATACCGGTCAGGTGCAGAAAATGATTAGCGAACTTGTTATTGAAAGAAGGATATTTTCGCAATGTAACAGTGCATATAATCAATGACACTATCTTTCTCCCCATTTGCTGCTGGCCTCTGTTTTTGCCGTGCTATAGTACTCCAGAAAACTAACTTGCATTTTTACGGCATAACCTATTATTTTTATTAAGCATTTATTTCAAATATCACATGTGGTTTCTGGTGGTCTTTTTTTATAATATACTGATATTAAAGACA
>NZ_JBFXHE010000126.1:0-10727 GCF_050177295.1 Desulfobacter sp. | reverse complement strand
TGGGGTCGGAATGTACAAAATGATGACCGATGAATATGGCAAACAGTTCCTCTATGATCCAGACAAACAGACCACTTACCCCGTTGTAAAGCCAAGGCCGAGGTATTTGAGGGTGATTTAGAGACACGGCTTCTGCCCTGGGACTTCCTGGGGCAGAATTCATTTGACTGATGCAGGGGTAATGATGGAAGATTTTAAGGCCCGCCATGCCCCTATTCAAGAGTTTCTATTCTTGGGTGCCAGAATTGGTTTGCCAAACACAAATAGCCGGATTATGGAAACGATTATGCTCCAGTGTTAAAGGTAAGCTGATTTTTAGGCCAAGATCACAAAAGAACATGTTTTTCTTGCATAAGTTGGCCGGGTAAGGATATTCTTCAGTTGAATTTTGGCTTTAGATCGTTACACCCAAAACAATAGACAGAATTTGCTTATTTCCATATTTGGGCATTATCTTAAATACGAATAATATAGAATGCAATTAACATTCAGGGAGGACATTATGGTTCAACTTCGCCAAAAAGTAAAAGATGCATCACCAAGTTTTTACCTCACTTTAATAAGTATCATAGCATCTCTTGCTTTTGGTTACTTGTTGTCCAAGATTAAGGATGAATACCTATATGGGAGTGATTGGAGGAGATTTCTTTATTGGTTGAAAGTGCTTCTGTCTTTCCAAGCCATTATTATTACATGGCATGAATACGCTATGAGCACAGTGGCCTTCAAATGGGTCCTGAATTATGTAGACTCCTTAGTTCCCTTTCTTTTTGGAATAACGCTTTTTGGAATAATCGAGAATTTAGCTTGTGAAAGAACGCATGTCTGGTTCTATTTTCTATCTGGTTTTACCCTTATCGCGATTGTCGCCTATAACAATCAATTTCTAAAAACAGAAAGGGAAGATGAAAACGGGCAGATATTATCGATTATGAGATTATATCATCCAATGTGTATCTTTTCATCAATCATTTGCACAATGTTTTTTCCTGTGTTCGGTATTATGTCATTTAAATTTGGACAAATAGAGTTAGTTTCTCTCTCACTATGTGCTGTAACGAATTTAATATTTATTGTATATACAATTCGTTGCGACTTTTGTTGGAAAAGTGCATTTAAACAAAACCCCTATTTGCAATTAGAAATTGAGCCCCAACAATAGCAATTAACACAGAAAGGGGAAAATAATTGTCGTTGATCATGCCGGAGTCATTCAAACCGACCTGCCATATTTTCTATGGTACAAGGGCAATCGAACTCCAGGATGATCTGCCCAAGTGGTCTGGGCACAAAAATCATTCCGAGGTGCTGTGAACTGTTTCATTGATGAAACGGAAAAAATCATTTGAGGAGGGACTGACTGAAAAGAAGTGTGCGCTACTATTCTTTTGGCTGAATAAATAATTCAGGTTTATTTTTTTTAAGCAATCTTTCGAGATTAGGAGGCAACCCTTTTATTCCGTACAGTGTTTTTACTTGGGAAAATTGTTGCTCTGGATTTTTTGAAAATTTTACATATTCGAGACAGGCATTTGAAAGGTTTGCACCACCTATATCTGTATTGGAAAGAATGGCTTCTGTAAGATTTGCATCAGTTAGATTGGCATCTATAAAACTGGCATCTGAAAGGTCGGCACTTAAAAAATTGGCCTTATAAAAATTGCCAGAAAAAGATTCAGCGTTTGTTAAATTAGTATTTATAAGATTTGCATCAATTAGTTTGGCCCCATCAAAATTTGCATTTGAAAGATTTGCATTCATTAGTTTTGCATTTGAAAGATTTGTATTAGAAAAATCGGCATTTGAAAGTTCTGCATTAGAGAGATCAACATTAGAAAGGTCAATATTAGAAAGATTGGCATTACACAATTTGGTTTTCCAAAGTTCTGTCATCATAAGTACAAATTCATCAGCAGAGGCGATTGGTTTGTAACCTATTATTAATTTCTCTTTATTTCTAATGACAAATCGTTTGTAGAAAGCATCGTTTGATAATAGAGATTGTATAATGGGTTTACAAAAATATGACCACGGTGATAATAGCCCTTCCCAGCAAAAATCTACTTTTGGTTCATATGGAATAAGTGTTTGTCCTACTTCCTTTACAATATCAGAATCAAAAATCATTCCAGCGGCTATTTCTGTTGTCAGGGTATTGAACTTAAATTCAGCTCGATCTAATTGTCCTTCATACCGTGCAATAGCAAAACCTAAAAGAGCAAAATAAAGGCTAAAAAACCAGATCCCGATTGTTGCGGGTGGCCTGTAGTTAGGCTTTTCTTTTTCGGCAGCGGAAGGAGGGAAAAACTTATACCATATAGCACGAAAGCCTGATAATTCCATAAAGAAATAGTAGAATATTTTTTTGGGATGTAAGGCAAACCAATATATTTTTTGTAAGCAATAGAAAACAAAAATATATGCTTTTTGCAAACCACATCGAATAATGCTAAAAAAAAGAAGGTCAAGTTTGTTAGTCATTGTTTTGACATTATAATTTTCATATATGGGCGTATAAAATTCAAATAATGAAATGTGTGATTCTGTATATTTTCAATATCCTTTATCGAACGGGAGAACATTCGAAAAATTAGAATAGCAAAAAAATTCTTATCATCATTAGAGATGATTCGCAAAGTTTTCCATTTAAATTTTTTTTAATATAATGCAGGCTGTTAATTTTGGTATCTTTGTGAGGTGCCCACCCTGCCCAGTACCCCCACCACTACCAAAAGCATTGTTGCCCATAACAAAAATAAATCCCCTGAGTACTTCCCCAACTAAAGCTCACCCCTCCAGTACCTTCACCAAAGGATCATCACTTCTCAAAATAGTACCGGAATCTGTTTCTTGGTCAAAAACGATAACGGCCTTGCCAGACCTGAGCTGGGCCATCACCTGGGCAATCTTGGTGCCTAAAGGCATTTCAACCTCACCATAGTCCGTGCCATCCCTGGTTACAAATTCTTCGATGACACCTTGAAGGGCTTCCGGGCTCAATTGGTCCCACGGGATAATTAAAGCCGACATTTTTATTTACCCCGGCTGGTAGTACCAGTCTGATAGTCAACTCTCTCCCGCAGCTCTTTCCCCGGTTTGAAGAAGGGCAATCTTTTGGCAGGTATATGAACCTTTTCCCCTGTTTTGGGGTTTCTGCCGGTATAGCCAGCGTATTCCTTGATGAAGAAAGAACAAAATCCCCGAATTTCAATACGCTCCCCGTTGATCATAGCTTCGGTGAGGCTGTCGAAGAACAGTTTTACCACATCAATGGCTTCCTGCTTACTCAACCCTGTTTTGTCTTTAACGGCCTGAATCAGTTCGAGTTTGTTCATGTGTTGCTCCTGGAAAATGATTTTTGCCAGACGGACTTTTACCGATTTCCGGGGGAATTATCAAGCTCGGAATTAAACCGTCCGTATACGGATACTTCAATGTTTCGCAGCAAAAAAGTGACTTTCTCTATTCGAAAAAAAATTCTAAATTCTTGCCATCGTCCCCATTTTTTGCTGATATTAAATTCAACAAGATGGTTTCATTGATGAAACAATCTTGATAAAGAAATGGTTGAATAGCCGTTAAAAGAAATTTCTACATCTACCCAAACGAAATCTAAATGAAAGGATTCACATGCTTCCAATCAGAAACTTCAGCGACATTATTGGGTTCATGAAGACCTATCAAAGATTGATTGCTCCCCCTTTCAACATAATAATCCTGTACAAAACAGAGCATATGGAATTTAGACAATATATTATTAGACAGTTTGAAAAAATACACCATGAAACACAAAACATATCTTGTATAATTGTCGATACTCCCCCAATAACGTGGACAACAACCAAAGATTACAAGGAGTATTTTGAAATAGTCGGAAACGATTACAAGCCAGCGTTAAATGATTTTGAAGTCGATATGATTTGCAGGTATATGGATATTCCAGCCGAATCATTGCCATGCCTCGTTTGTTTCAAGAACATCGAAAAACACAATTTTAACTGTTTTTCATTTTCCAGCTCCAGTATGGATGAGATTAGGGATTTTTTCGATTCATTCCTCGAAAAAACTTCAATGTATAGCCATCAAGGCAGGGAATATGTCCGTACAATGATAGAGTTGGGTAAAGAATTTCCAAAATGTAGAAAATTTATCGATTGGAATAGAAATAATCCCATTGAAACTCGATTAAGCACAGCCTTAAATGCTATTGAGGATTACCGAAAACCAAGAAAACTGACGCCACCTATTGAAGAAGCTGGTGGTTTCGAGGCCTATGTCCTTGGTGAAGACGCATACGAATTTCAGCCATGCGCCCCACCTGAAATTATTAATAATGAAGAGTTATCTGCGGTAAATGTTCCTGATGCTCCCTCCGAAAATGCCCAAATCACTCCAAAGCAAATGGTAATACAGTGTTGTAGAGCTACAGCACAAAAACTCGTAGATCAAAATCCAGACATTACTTTGCCAGAGATACTCAAAACAGATGAATTTAAAAAGTCTTATGAAGGGAAAGAGGAATATATTCCGGAGAGTGATAGTGGATGGAGAAACTGGCTGAAGGGTATTTATAGTGATAAAAGAGGTCGAAAGAAAGGTTCTTGATTTCCAACACACAATAAAATTTCATTGTGGTTAAACTCCAAATAAACCACAAAATATAAAATCCTCGTTAATTTTAGCGGGGATTTTGTCTTTTTAAACAACCCGTTAGAAAAAACAATCTACAATCAAACTGCTGTGATTTGTTTGTAATTTTTCTCAATACTTTAAAGAGGTACCTTCCATTTATGTTCTCCGCGGAACAAGAACAAAACCCGAAAGGGCCGGCCCTCCAAACATTTTTTTTAAACGGAGGAACAAACATGGAAAACAAAGAACAGAAACTGGAAATGATTAAAATCGAAACCCTGATCAAGGACCCAAACCACCCGAGGAAAGAATCAGGCAACCTGGAATCCTTAATTAAAAGCTTGAGGCATGACGGCCTTCTGACCCCCATCACGGTGGTTAAGGGGGCAGAAGATAAATACCATGTCGTTGACGGCTGGAGACGAGTTGAAGCTCTGAAGGCAATGGGACAGACTGAAGTTGCCTGCATCCTTTACGAAAACCTTAAAGATGCGGACACCGCTCATAAATCCTTCATCTTGAACACGGAACGCAGCCAGCTGAATGAAATTGAAATCGCCCTGCACATGAAAAAAATGCGCGATGATTTTGGCTACTCCTTCCGTGATCTTGAAATCATGGGGTACGGTTCCAGTGCCAATATTTCAAAACAAGTCAAGCTCCTTGATCTGCCCAAAGATGTCCAAGGACAGATTGCATCCGGCAGTCTATCAAAGGCCCATGGTGCAGAGCTTCTGAAACTCGGGGATCTGAAGAAAATGACCCGTATGGCGAAAAGGGCTTGTGATCACGAATGGTCAGCCAATCAACTTCAAAATGCCATTCGTAGACACCTTACACCCAAGGAACCAAGGAAATATGTCGGTAAAAAGGATCTCCCGGTCCAGGTTGTTCCCGGAGTTTATTTTAAAGATTCAAAAGATATGTCAGAGCTTCCTAATGAATCCGTGGGATGCATTTTCACCAGCCCCCCGTATTTTGTGGGAATGGAATATGAAAAAGGCTACACCTTTGAGGAGCACCTGGAGAATATTAAAGCGGTAATGGGAGAGTGCGCCAGAGTAGCTGCCCCCGGTGGGGTTATTGCCCTGAATGTGGATGATATCCATAATTTCAAAGGGAACAGAGGTAACGACAAATATCCTCACGTTAAGCTCATGATTCACAAATATCAGGCTTTTCTGAAAATACACGGCGTTTTCCTGGAAGACAAAATTGTCTGGGTAAAAGATCAGACTCCACATACCAAGGACATGTCTAAGGCGTTTTCTGCGGATACTGTCCACAGCACATATCGACATATCAAGAGACATGACTTTGTTTATATTTTTAGAAAAAAAGGGGAGAGGGTTGCTCCCTCTGAAGAAGCAAGTCTTGCATCTACCCTGACCAAAGAGGAATGGTCCAGATACAGCCCCAGCGTATGGACTATACCAGCGGTCTGGAAAAGCGAAGGGCATCCTACTATTTTCCCCGAGGAACTCGCCCGTCGGGTGATCAAAATGTATTCCTTTGTCGGCGAAACGGTTCTTGACCCCTTCCTTGGCAGTGGGACCACCATTAAAGTGGCCCGGGAACTGGGGCGGGAAGGAATCGGATACGAGCGGGAAGAGGCGCTTTACCGGGATGTTATTGCGGCAAAACTGGAAGGGACCCTTACCAGTGAAGATTCTGAACCCAAGGAAACTTTAACTGAGTACTCAAAAAGACTGCTTGAAGAACTTGAGGCAAACCAGCCTGGAGAGGCCAAAGCAGAGGTAATTATGTCAGATGGGATGGCGGAAGCTGTCGCAGAAATTCTGTCCAAACAAGAAAAAGAACTGGAATACGCCTAACTTTAACCAAGGGAGCGAGGGATTGTGTATCCTTCGCTCCTCTCAAGACGGAGGATTGACAAGTGTCTTCAACTCTATGTGCCCAGACTGTGCCCATGAAAAGACTTTACTCGATCAAAGAGCTTGTCACCCTGATCGGGGCCACCGAATGGTTCTGGCGGAGTCAAATCTGGGATGGTCAACTGCCATATGTCCAGGTTGGCCGAAAACAGTTCGTAGATCACCAGGATGTCGAAACTTTCATAGAAAAAAATAAATTTAAAAATTAAGGAGATACAAAATGTTAAATACCATTATATGTAATTCAGATACAGGTAAAAAAATAAATATAGATCACTCCTGTAATATTAATAGTGTTGAAGAACATATGGCAATTGAAAATTGCTTAGAAGGAATAAAAGAAAGCTATTTTGACGATACAAATAAACCTGCTTTGAATGAAGATGGCGTTTGTTTAATCAATTTAAATGAAAACCAGATTAAACAATATTTATCCGAACTTAAAGAAACCATAGAAGATATGGTTGAAATGAATTCGTTATGTCACCTAATGTCATCGATAATCGGTCATTTGAGTCCAGATCAAAAAGAGATCGCCATGGAAAAAAGTCTCAACTACGATAGCGGACTGGTTGAACTATTTAAACAGCTCGAAACCCTGATTTAAAAGGAATTGTTTTAAATAAAATTCAAGCTAATACCCTGAAGGCGTATGTTTTCAGGGTATTTTTATTTAAACTTGACCAAACAATAATCAAATGGGATTTAAAAAGATGCAATATATGATAGTGCCGCATATGAACTTAGGATATAAAACTGGCACTATCATGTTTGTTTCCATCTTGAGCCCGTCAAGGCACGATGGAGGTATAATATGGGAAGCGTTTATCTGCGCGGAAATGTTTATTGGATTAAGTATTACAGGCAAGGGAAGTGTTATCGGGAAAGTTCCGACAGCACCAAAAAGATGGTAGCCAAAAAACTTTTAAGCAGAAGGGAGGGTGAAATCGCCCAGGGTAAAGTTCCTGGGGTACAGTTTGAAAAGGTTTTATTTGAAGACTTGGCAGAGGCGTTTTTGCGGGATTATCGGATCAACCAAAAGAAATCGCTGGTGAAAGCCGAAAGAAGCGTCAATCATTTGATGAAGATTTTTGAACGGGTTAGTGTTCCGCAGATCACAACCCCGAGAATCAATAAATTCATTGAATACCGTCTTGATGAAGGCGCATCTAACGCAACAGTCAACCGGGAATTGTCAGCCTTGAAACGAATGCTGAATCTGGGAGCACAACAGACCCCGCCGCTTGTTGACAGAGTGCCGCACATATCAATGCTGGAAGAAAACAATGTCCGAACGGGGTTCTTTGAGCATGATGAGTTTCTGGCACTCCGGTCCTGTATGCCTGAATATCTGAAAGGTTTTGTAACTTTTGGCTATAAATCCGGCTGGAGAGTGTCTGAAATCACCGGGCTGAAGTGGTCTAATGTATATTTGGAGAAAAGGGTGGTGTGCCTGGAAATAGGCACAACGAAAAACAAGGAAGGCCGCACTATTTATCTGGATGATGAGCTTTTGGCAATTTTTGATATTCAAAGGAAACTACAGAAAATAGGTGGTCAAATTGTTCCTTATGTTTTCCCAAACAGAAACGGGGATGGGAAAATAAAAGTTTTTAGACGCTCTTGGGTGTCAGCTTGTAAAAAAGCTGGGATACCAAATAAGATTTTTCATGATCTTCGTAGGACTGCCGTTAGAAATATGGTTCGTTCCGGCATCCCGGAAAGGGTGGCAATGATGATTTCGGGCCATAAAACAAGATCCGTATTTGAACGGTACAATATTGTTAGTGAAGAGGACCTTATGATGGCTGCCAGAAAGCAAGAAAAATATCTGGAAAATCAGATGGGCACAATTACGGGCACAGTCACCGATTTACCAATAAAAAAAGCTTCCAGTGAAACCCACTGAAAGCCGCTTTATTCGTAGCTTTTGGATGGTGCCCAGGAACAGAATTGAACTGCTGACACGGGGATTTTCAGTCCCCTGCTCTACCGACTGAGCTACCTGGGCTCATGAGGTATTGGATTTAAACAAAAATTAAGCTTCTGTCAACACTTTTTTAAAAGATGTTGAAAGCTAAAGCCCCGAAAAGAAAAATTTGGGGGCTTTAGCATCTTGGGGATGGGTTCAGGACGATGTTATGGTTTACCCGTGATCCTATTCAATTTTATTCAATTTCAAAACCGCGTTCACCGTGGATGGCATTATCAAGACCGGACCGCTCTTCATCCGGGTCCACCCTGATTCCGCCGGTGAGTGTTTTGGTAATATATATGACGATCAGAGTGGCAATCGCCGCAAAGGCTGCCGTGCCGATGACGGAAATAAGCTGGATCCCCAATTGTTTTGGATTACCGTAAAAAAGCCCGACCGCTCCTTCCGTAACTGTCGGTGTGGCAAAAAGACCTGTGGCCAGGGCACCCCAGATACCGCAAAGCCCATGGATGCCGAAGGCGTCAAGGGAGTCGTCATACCCAAGTTTCTGTTTGATTACGGCTACGCCTATATATCCTAAAACACCGGCAACTGTGCCAATGGCAAATGCGCCACCAAGGGAGACAAATCCCGCTGCCGGTGTGATACCCACTAAACCCGCAACCGCACCGGAGGCAAGTCCGAGAACCGTGGGCTTCCCTGATATCTTCCACTCAGTGAACAACCAGGCAAGTCCTGCAATAGATGCTGCCGTGTTGGTGACCATAAATGCGGATGCTGCTACGCCATCGGCCGCGAGTTCACTGCCCGCATTAAAACCAAACCAGCCAAACCACAGAAGCCCGGCACCCAGTGCAGTAAACGCAACAGAGGAAGGAATCATGGCTTCTTTTCCATAGCCATTGCGTTTGCCTAAGACCAGTGCCAGCACCAGGCCTGATACACCGGCATTGATGTGAACAACGTTACCTCCGGCAAAATCCAGGGCATGTAGGTGATGCATCCACCCCCCGCCCCATGCCCAGTTGCATACAGGTGTATAAACAAATGTAATCCACAGGATGGTAAACAGTATCCAGGAAGAAAATTTCATTCTGTCCACCACAGAACCCAGCACGATGGCAATGGAAATGCAAGCAAAAGTCATCTGGAACAGAACAAAAATTATGGTGGGAATGGAACCTGATACAGAATGAATGTCAATGCCGGATAAAAACAGATGACTCAGATTGCCGATAAGAAGAGAGTCGCTTTCTCCAAAGGCCAGCGAATATCCCCAGGCCACCCAAACCACAGATGCCAGACAATAGGCCACAAGCGTCATGGCAATGGTGTTCAGCAGATTTTTATATCGTGACATACCGCCATAGAACAGGGCCAAGCCGGCCGGCGTCATCATCATGACAAGGGCCGTGGACATGATTACCCATGCGGTGTTTCCGGTATCAATGGTGCCTTCTCCGGCAAGGGCCGGGCATACATTGAACATGATCAAGACAATGGTAAGTATACAGTGTTTGAACATCATATTTTCCTCATTTCTGGTTAAATAAGATAATGGTTAATTCCCAAAAGAATAATTTTTTTTGCAACCACTTATCAATCAACAAATTTGTTCTTAACAATTAGCAAATGTTATACCAAATATATTTTACCGAGTGATAGATCTGGGGCAATATATTGAAATTAAAAGAAAAAATATCAGATTTTGTTTCTTACAAAATATCTTGAAAAATAGGAAATTTTTCTTAATCCACAAAAATGTCGAATTAAACATCAAACTATGGTACAAAAATGTTGTTTTTTACCAACACACCTTAAGTGTTTCTATATATCTCAAATTTCGAACTGGATGTGGGGGCTATTATAAATTTTGAAAAAAATAGGCGGAACATGAAACTACATAATTGTGATCTTTTGTTATATGCGACACGCCTGGCTGACGGTTAAGGCATGTGACCGAAATAACTTAACCCGGGAGGATTTAGCAAAATAAGCAAGTTATTTAAGACCGGCTCCTAAGCATGTTGATCAACTGTCGGCAGTTATTTGGCGCCTGCCCCCTGAGGTGATTGTTGAAAAAAACGGCACCTATGTCTGCGGCAGGGCCAAGGGTGTTGGATATGGTTGCGACAACAGACTTTAGCTCGGCGTCACTGTAATTGTAGTCAAATTGTTTCTGCATGTTGCCGGAGCGCCACCCCTGGCTGTTCCTGCCGTGCAGCCGCAGGTAGAAAAGCCGGGGATTGGTAACAATATCCAGT
>NZ_JBFXHE010000125.1:0-10734 GCF_050177295.1 Desulfobacter sp. | reverse complement strand
AGGCTGGTGGAGGCGTAAGCCCCTGTCATGACAAAAGCCGCCCTGAAGAGATTCAAGCAGCATTTGCCATGAGCAAAAAGGAATTTAAACGGGCCGTGGGCAGCCTGTATAAACAAGGCCGCATCACCCTGCACAAGACTGACGGGATTCGCCTGAAGTCATGACAAAGCTTATGCTTTTTAACCTGTATGATGAGGTGGCAGAAATCAGCAGATGTCATAGTAGCCAAATGCCGGGAGTAATGCCCCGGATATGGTGAAAGGCTGAAAATCAAGAGCAAAGGAAAAGGTATCCATTTGCTCTGTATATACACAAATTGACTGGCGTAACTTATTTGGAATTATCCCACGGAGATTGTTGTCAACGACCCCTCCTGAATCAGAGATCCAGAAGGGGCTTGTAAAAGCCCAAGTTGACTATCCTGAGTCTCTTTATTAGGGACTGCGTTCGGCAGGAAATAGACAACACTTAATTTTACCCCAATTACACACAGATCAGATCCAAATACGATTATTGGGGCAACTCGGTCCCTTCGTTCATGATCTGTATGTACTCCACATATGAATAAAGACGGTTACGTTTCTGTCCGGTAATCTCTTTTACGATACCAAGCTTTTCAAGTTCGCGCAGGCATGCATTGACTGTGGCTGGTGAAAGTTGCGTTTTTTCCTGGATCGAGTTCGGTGAAGCTATTGGGCGCTCCAGCATTACCTTATGAATGAGATAGGCCGAACCGGATATGCGTTTAAGCCCGTTAATGCGCAGCCCGTCTTCAGTGGACAATCTCATCAAATGTTGAGATGTTTCAACGGCTCTTTTTGCTGTATGAATAACGGCATCGGCAAAGAAGTCGAGCCAAGCCTCCCAGTCACCGGTCAGCCGTACTTCGTTCAAAAGTTCATAATAGCGTTGGCGGTGTGTTTTGAAATAAAGACTGAGATACAGCATCGGTTCTTTAAGGATTTTTTCAGAACATAACAGCAGCGTGATGATCAGACGTCCGAGACGACCATTGCCATCAAGGAACGGGTGGATGGTTTCGAATTGGACGTGAGCCAATGCAGCCTTGATCAACACCGGAGTTTTGTTCGGTTGGTCATGCAGAAATAGCTCCAGCTTTCCCATACATTCCTGAACATATTCAGGGGGCGGTGGTACAAAAGCCGCATTACCCGGACGGCTTCCACCAATCCAGTTCTGGCTTCTCCGAAACTCGCCGGGATCGCAGTCTTTACCACGACCCTTCGATAGCAGAACACTATGAATTTCTTTAAGCAGTCTGAGAGAAAGAGGGAAGTCCTCTCCAAGTCGTTTAAGACCATGATGAAGGGCAGCCACATAGTTGCTAACTTCCTGAACGTCATCCAAAGGAACTCCGGGTTGATGCTTGAATTCAAACAGCAGCAGGTCGGAAAGAGATGACTGAGTCCCTTCAATCATGGACGATAGCACCGCTTCCTTGCGCACATACATATAAAGGAAAAGCGATGTGTCCGGAAGTAAAACAGAGACACTGTCAAGACGACCGAGAGCCAGCAGAGCCTGGTCAAATTTCTCCCTAAGTTCGGATGACCATTTTATCGGTGGTGTTGGCGGTAGTGCAGCAGGAATAAAGGCTTGAGCCTTTTCTCCAACTGTCGAGATCGTAATATAGCGGCCTTGTAAGTCTCTGTTCATGTTGTTATTTCAATTTTTGAATTAACAGGGTTTTTATTTCAAATAAACCATTAACGCAAAATAACGGCTTGGCAATATATTGTCAAGGGGTACTTCGGAATTGCTGAAAAATCTACGCAGTGTTGGTTTTCGTAAGCCGCTGTAACGGGGAGGTAACCGGCCTGCGCGGCTTTTCGCGCAGGTCCGGTTGACCGAAAGGTGGTGTGCCGGGCACGGCACGTGTTCTCAAAAGTGAGTCAAATGTAATGGATATCCAAACATTTGGCAAGTCTTAGACCCAGCCTGATGGAGGCGAAGGGTGTAGCGGTAGTGCAACGGGTAATCTTGGGACATCTTACTTAATTAACTGGGATTATGTTAGATGTCCCCAGAATTTGATCCTGGGGGTGAGATTCCTCTGGGCTACTCACCTGGGAGGGCTCCTCAGTGATGGGGAGTCCTATCCCGATTAGGCGATTTATGCCTGCCGCTTTTTTTTAAGTGGTATGATATTCGATTGCGAATGATTGGTGTAAGTATCCCAACTAGGCATGTATTCGTCTGATTGGTTGCCCCATACATGCCAGCCTTTTCTTGGTCCTCTCGCGAAAAGTTCAAGGTATGGGCCTGGGCTGCATGCCTCTATAATTTCGTATTGTTCATCTGGCTTCCTGCTATGCTCTCTCTTTCGGGTTGAGATGATGTTTTCTTGACTTCTGCCCGGCTGTAACGTGCGGGCATTTTTTCCCCTCACGCCAAAAAGAATCATTTCTGTGACGTTTCGAAAATAGAATCCAACCCCTCTTCTATCTGGACCACCATCCTTTCTAATTTTGTACCAAATCAAATTAGTCTTATAAGTAAAGCCCCAGTGCTCCATTACCTGCAACCCATCAGCTATCAGCGCGTTTGGAACCCAAAGATAAAGATGCGCAGTATCTTTGACGATGGCCTCTACCGGAAGGTCTTTGATTTCCTGCAACGTCATTGTGGGGTAACGAGAAAGCCTTTTGTGTTCCGGAGCCATTTTCCCAGTTCTGTTTTGGAACTGCCAAGGTGGATCTGCTAGAACAGTTGCAAACCTTCTTTTTCCTATATCTTCTAAAAGATCGTCAGATGCACTCATAGTTATTCATTCTCCACATAAAGTGATTTTGAAATGCCAAATACCAGCAATGGGCAGCCAGCACCGCTCCCGCCCTCGATGCGAGGCAGGAGCTTGCTCATGTGCGTAGTTGATGCCCCGTAGGAAGCACCTCTACCAAGCTCATTGAATATCTCTTGAAGATTATCGCAGCGCGTAATTATAACACCAACACTTATTGCCCGGAGATCAAAAAGAAGCCGAAAATTGTTCAAGTCACGGTCATAAAATGAATCTTTGTTGTTCCACTCAATCTCTAAAGCAACTCGATTCCGAAAGCAGTCTACCTTGTGGGTGGGTGTGTCCATAGTATTCTGATCAACCACAACCTGTGTCTGAAATTCTTTTTCAACCCATCCACGATCGTAAAGATATTTGTCAATGAACTCAGATACCTTTGATTTGCGTCCTCCCGGATTTGTTATCCAGCTCTTATGTAGCCGAAAATCGGACAGAACCGACAATATATCTTCCCATTCATTTGGAAAGTCTTCTTTCAATATCGCACAAGCGTGCTTCCACTCATGCACTTCATAGTTATCCCGAATAAATTGTGGGAGTAATTCAATACTCATTTGGTCTCCATATTTTTTGACGCCTAACGTTAAAATAAGCGGCGCGGTTTTTTGCGTCCGCTTATTTTTTTTTGTGTGTGCCGGGCACGGCACATGTTCTTAAAAGTGAGTCAAATGTAATGGATTTCCAAACATTTGGCAAGTCTTAGACCCAGCCAGATGGAGGCGTAGCGGTAGTGCAACGGGGTACCGGTGACGGGGTAATTAATCTTGGGACATCTTACTTAATTAACTGGGATTATGTAAGATGTCCCCAGAATTCAAAGATGTCCCCAGAATTCATAAAACTGAATAAATCTTTCGATCTTTCTCTCTATCGACTCGTTCATAGCGACTCCCTATGTAATCGCGGTGCTGGACGAAGTCAGCACCGCGATTCACGGCGGCGGAGCCGCCGTGAACGCCCGGCATCAGTGGGCGCGCGCTTTTTGCGATCCACTGAATGCCGCTTGTTGTGTTCAGCTTGTAGCTATTGACTCAATTTGGAACTGACAATTCGGTTGAGGCTCACGCCTGACTCAGCAGCTTCAATAGCCAATTTCCTATGAACATCAGGAGGTACACGGACCATAAATTTCCCACTAAAATTTTTTATTGCTATTGGTTCAGGAATAGCCTCTGAATTATTGGCCATATCTGATAATACATCAGCTACAAGCTTGCGAATTCCTTTTAAAGATCTTTCTGGACTATCAGCTAACCAACTTAAGCTTGGAAACTCAGCACACAACCCAATATACTCATTATCATCTTCAGACCATGTAACACGGTATGTATACTTATCATTTTTTTGTGCCATGGCTAACCTCCATTTTTTCAATAGCCAAAAGCACCTGTTTGACTTGATATGCTTTGGCCTTTCCTTTATCATTCTGAATATTTACCCTTGGATCCCCTTGCCAAGGCGTCTTATAAACTCGATGACTGCTTTTCTTTTGTCGTGGCTCACCAAAATAATGATCACATATTTTGCACAAATCAGAGAATCTTACATTCTTCGTATTTTGCCGTAGAGATAGTATTAATTCATCAACATTCTCCATGAGAATATAGTATCAGTATTGATATCGTTGTCAAGGAGAATCTGGAAATTTTGTGATGGCTAAATTCAAAACACAACGTTGCGGTCAGCGGCTGCAAGGGCTGCCCCAATGCCGTTGACTTAAGCGCAAATGATGAGTTTACCAGACAGAATATCCCCGTCATTTCTGAAAATATTAGCAGCAATAGAGGATAAAATTTTGTTAAGGAACGGAATTGACGCTTAAATTGTACACAGGGGTTCTTAAGTCAACGGCATTGAGGGCTGCCCCTGACCTTAGGTAATCTCTTAGGTAATCTTGGGACATCTTACTTAATTAACTGGGATTATGTAAGATGTCCCCAGAATTCCTCAATATGCTACTAACTCCGGATAGGATCAGGACGCTTCAGAGGAAGCTCTATTGTAAGGCCAAGCCAAGCAGTCAAAGAGCGCAAGCCTTACGATGAAGAACATCGGAAAACCGTATGCACGGTTTGATGAGGGAACACTGAGGATGCAAGGCCTTTGGAACACGTAGTAGCCGCGTGCGGCAAGGCGTCTCGAATATAAAAAGGGCTGAAGAAACCGGCTGAATCAGTGCTCTACTCTACCCAGAATTTCTAATTCCCTAGTGGCTCAATTCCAAATGACCATTTTTGGCTCAATTTAACATGACCATGGACACCTTGACATGAAGTATGTATGAGTCGGTAATATTTGATGGATTCTATCGCCATATGGTTCTTGCGTCGTACAGTTGATTCTGTTGAAGAACATAAGCCCATCAGAGTCAAAGAAATTGATTCTTTTATCCGTTATGCTTTGAACAACGCTCCAGTGATCATGTTTTCCACCAATACCAAGAAAAATCACTCTGCTTGGAGTATCAAGAAAGCTCTGCATCTTTTTCCAGAAGAAATTTAATTCTGTTTTTGGTTCACCTCTAAATGGCATTTCCCGATCTATTTTTAGTTCTTCTATGTTCTTCAGGACTTCACCTATGACATTAATATTCAGTCCATCTGTTATGATTCTTGATAGATTTTTTGTAGTATCCAAATATGATATTATTTTCCTAAATATTTCCTCTGATTCCTGTTGATTAGAATCATTTATAATCTTTTCTGCATTAACTAAACTGTAAACACCGCACAAACCGTCTAATTTTCCTTGCTTATAAGGTTCCATCCTTTTGTCCTAAATCTGGGAATTAATGAATAACAAGTGATTATGTGCAATACCGCAAAACTCACCCACAAACTTGTTTTTCCATGGTAAAATTAAAACTTGGTACATTTTTTGATATGCTATTTTTGTTAAAAATAACAACAATATTTCCAAACAAGCAATTAATATGCCTATCGAACTAAATATAACTTTAAAGGTGAGTTTTGCGGTATTGCGATTATGTAGTTTTTTTCTGTATAACTCCAACAAATAACGTGTATAAAGCCTGTATCAATAAAGAACGAAATTAACAATCATTTTCTGCCCGTGTTAAAAAATTTTCGCCTACCGTTTTAAGCCGGAATACCCTTTACAACAAGGCTTGTCCGAAATCCCCGGTTCATGAGGTTCAGGTACTGCAAAACTCTCATCACCAGGTCAAACTGTCCCGCGTTATGTCGGTAGCCAAATTTTATAGCGGGATAACATTCGGAAGCTGTTTGTTTAGTGATAGTAAGATTTTAACGTTTCAGGACTGACCCCGATATAAAAGAGCAGTTGAAGCATCCAGTTGCGCAGAGTTGTATATATCATGCCTTCTTTTTTCCAGCGCCGGGCCGAGGTAACCACCGGATCTGAAATGAAGTGAATTTTATACCCCTTTTTTCTGAGTCTGAGCATGATCTCCACATCTTCCATCAGTGCAATTGGTTTATATCCTCCCAAGTCCCAAAAGCATTTTGATTTAATGAATATTGCCTGGTCGCCAAAAGGAATCCGGGTGATCCGGGAACGCAACGTTGCCACCTTTTCGATGATACGAAAACCTAATTGCTTTGCGCCAATGGCCAGATCAAATGCACCGGCAGCAACTTCCTTGTCCCGGCAGGCATGAAGAATTGTTTTGAGTGCATTTGCAGGCAAAACAGTATCTGCATGGAGAAACAGCAGCAGATCTGCGGTTGCGGTCCGGGCCCCATGGTTCATCTGCACGCCCCGGCCGGCCGGTGATGCTGTTTTGATAACATTCGGGTCATTGATCGCTTGAAGGGTGCGTTTTTCAGGGTCTCCATCCACCACAATAATTTGGGTGGCCCACAACATCTGGGATGCCGATGATTTAAGGTCGCCAATGGTTCGGTTAATACGGTCCGCTTCGCCGTATACCGGTATAATAACGGAGATCAGAGGATTCATTGGATTGAGGTTCCGGAAGTTGATTTGAAAATAATATCCCCGTAAAAGGCCGTTGACGTTCCCTCCGTATTGTCCGAGTCCGTCATGATCGCCACACCCGAAGTCATGGGGGGCGGGTGTCCGAAACTATCCACATAGTCCTGATAAATATTACGTTCTTCGGTGACCCAGGTGCCCACCTTGTCGTCACCGCTTTGCACGGCGATCATCATAACCTGATTGATGTAGGGGTTGGGTATCCGGGTCCCTTTAGGGACGCGGTTGGCCCAGATATAGGTCACCACTGTTGCAGGTGGATACTGGCCGTATATCAGGCGGGCGGTTTCAAATCGGGTTTTTTCCCAGACCCCTGCCTCATCAGGGTTATATTCAAAAGCCACATAAATTCGTGCCGGATAATCATCCCCGCTTTTTTGGGTGACATCGGTTTTCTTATTAATGTCCGTGATTTTCCATTGCCATTGAATAATGGGATATTTTTTCACATCAATGCCGATTTTGCGGATCAGTCCCGAAGCGGATGCCTTGCTATAGGCTTTGATTACAGTTCGCCCCTGGTCTTCAACCATATTGTATGTGGTATGTGCCTTTATTTTTTTAAATGTCAAAGGCTCCCAGTGCCGGGGTAAGATTTCCCCGGTATTCGCCTGGGAAAAGCCCCCTACGGTTAATATCGGCTCGGCGCAAAGCGCAACAGCGACGTGCAAAACCACGATAAAGCTGACCGCTATCCAAATCTGTTTTTGTCGACTCAAAATTTTACTCCTTGTTTTAAGAGGTAATTGGTTGTGTGTACGGCCGTTTTGCCGGCTGGATCAAGATTGAGAAAGGCTAAGTCCTTTTGGGTATCAATGTCCCGCCACACGGGCAGAGTACAGTGTGACACATGATGATCTTTAAATCTGTTCAGGGTCAGATCAAATACCTGGTCGGTTCCCCAGGGGATACCGTGAAATATCCGGGGGGTAAATCCTTTGGCCGTAAACCCGATCAGATAATATCCGCCATCATGACTTGGGCCGATGGCCGCACTGCACTGGTCCAGAGCCTTAAAGGCCGTATCAAGTATCTGAGACGGCAGATCCGGTAAATCAGACCCGATGAGAACGGCCCTTTCATATCCGGCGGTAAAGGTGTCGGCAAGGGCATTTTCCATTTTTTCTCCCAGGGTGGTGCCCTTTTGGGGGAAAAGATCCAAATCCTCTCCCAGCCAATCCCTGATATGATGAATGGCGTTTTCCGGGTAATAGTAGACCCGCAACGCCCAGGGAGTTGATCGAACCATATCCAGAACATCCATCACAAAGCAGCGGTATAACGCCAGGGCTGCTGTGTCTCCCACCCCCTTTGCAAGGCGCGTCTTGACCCGGCCCTTTTCCGGGGATCTGATGAAAATGATGACAGCGTTATTTTTTGTCATCTTCACACAGGGTTGTCCCCTATGATATTGATCTGTATCCATGGTGTGTACTCCCATTGTGATTGTGCAAGTATCAAGATTCAAAAAATAATTATTTACGCTGCCAGGCCAAAAACCGTTCAACAATTCCTATCGCGGTTTTCGGTACCCGGGCTCTTTTCCAGGCACCCGCAGCAAATCGGCCGGACTCTGCCAGGGTCGGGTAAATATGGATGGTGCCAAGGATTTTATTAAGTCCGATATTGTATTTCATGGCCAAAATAAATTCATGGATCAAATCTCCGGCATGGGACCCCACAATAGTCACCCCCAGGATTTTGTCTTTTTGGGGAACGGTCAGCACTTTGACAAATCCCCGGGCTTCGGAGTCGGCAATGGCCCGGTCCAGATCGTCAATCCCGTAGCGGGTCATCTCGTAGGGAATATGGGCGGCAAGACAATCTTTTTCGTTCATTCCCACCCGTGCCACTTCGGGATCGGTAAACGTACACCAGGGGATCACCCTGTAGTCTGCCGTGAATTTTTTAAAAGACCCGAACAATGCGTTTACAGAGGCATACCAGGCCTGGTGAGCGGCCACATGGGTGAATTGATAAGGGCCTGCAACATCACCGGCCGCATAAATATTGGGCATGGTGGTCTGCAGCCATTTATTGGTTTTAATGGTACCATTGGGGTTCAGCGCCACCCCCAGTTTTTCCAGCCCAAACCCTTGGGAATTGGCCACACGGCCCAAGGCAATCAAAAGGGCGTCAAACCGAACGGGCACTTCTTGTCCATCCGAATTTCGGGTACAGATCAGTTTTTTTTCGTCATTGTCCACCCGGATCTCCTTTGTCGTGTGCCCGGTGAGGACCCGAATGCCCTCCTGGATGAAGGTCTCTTGGATGAAATCGGACACATCGTCATCTTCCCGGCCCATGATCCGGACAGCTCTGCCTACCAGGGTAACCTGGGCACCTAAACGGGCAAAGGCCTGGCTGATTTCGCACCCGATGGGACCGCCCCCCAGCACCACCAGCCTTTGGGGTAAATCTCTCAAAGACCAGACCGTATCAGAGGTGAGATACTGCACCTGGTCAAGGCCGGGGATGGCCGGAACCATCGGCCGGGCGCCCGTTGCCACGACAATGCTGCGGGTGGTGATGACTTTACCGTTCACCTCAATTTTATATGGGGAGATAATATGGGCCTCGCCCCGGATGCAATCGACCCCGAGTTGGGTATACCGCTCCACAGAATCATGGGGTTCTATTTTTTTGATGATCTGTTCCACCCGCTCCATGACCGTTTTAAAATGGAAGTCAATATGGGTATGTTCAAAACCAAACTCCTTGGCCCTTTTGGCATAGGAGAGCATTTTTGCGCTGCGCAGCAAGGCTTTGCTGGGCACACACCCGGTGTTCAGGCAATCTCCCCCCATTTTGTCCTTTTCCACCAATGCCACACCCGCCTTTACAGCCGCTGCAATATAAGAGGTCACAAGACCTGCGGAACCGGCACCGATAACCACCAGGTTGTAGTCAAATTTTGAAGGCTTGGAAAATTTTGCCATGACCCGCCGGTTTTTCAAAAAGCCTGTGAACGCCCTTGCCATCCAGGGGAAAAGTCCCAAAATGGCAAAGGAAGCGAGCAATGGAAAGGAGAGAATCCCGGATGCGCTTTCCACCTGGGATAACCGGGTGCCGGCATTGATGTAAGCAAGGGTCCCTGGAAGCATGCCCAGCTGACTTACGATGTAGAATATGCCCGTTTTAATGGGGGTCAGTCCCATGAGAAGGTTGATGACAAAAAAGGGAAACACCGGCACCAGGCGCAGGGTGAAAAGATAAAAGGGACCGTCGGTTTCAATTCCCTCATTTATTTTTTTGAGCCGGTCGGAAAATCGATCCTGGATGTACTCCCTTAACAGAAATCGGGACGCAAGAAAGGCCAGGGTCGCACCGATGGTGCTGGCAAAGGAGACAATGATTGTGCCGGTCCAAAGCCCAAACACGGCACCGCCTGCCAGGGTCATCACCACGGCTCCCGGAAGTGAGAGGGCCGTTATAACGATATAGACCGCCGCATAGATGAAGATGGTTAGAGTTGTGTTTTCGACATAAACATGTTCCATGGCGGCCTGTTGGGATTTAAGAGCCTCGAAGGTCAGGTGCCGGTGAAGATCCAATGAAAAAAACAGGATAACGCCCAGGATAAATGTTCCAAGAATGAGTAGCTTAAAGAATTTTTGATTCATTTTCAGTAGTGTCCGGTTAGGTTTGTGCATGTAGCCATTTTTAGTAAAATATAACACCAAGGTCACTGGGTCTGACGCCTTTGGGGCCGGTTTTCTTTTTCTCAGTACCCGATCCGTTTGGCTTCAAGGCCCGTGATAAAGCTCTTTTCACGAATGGGACGGGCAGTTATCCCATGCTTTTGTAGTGGAGTTATCTTATTTAAGAATGAAAAAACCAGCCCTGGGTACTTTAATATGGACAGCTAATCCATTCTTGGCGTGAATCGGCATCTGTCTGCCGATCTGGCCTGCATCAGTCGAGTAAAGACATGT
>NZ_JBFXHE010000124.1:0-10755 GCF_050177295.1 Desulfobacter sp. | reverse complement strand
TTCAGTCAGCTTTAGCTGAGAGCGAGACTTTCAGTCTCGATAGCATTATATGGGCTTCCAGCCCATAGTGGTTGAATTTTTTTGACGGTGGATCAGGGAAAACCTGAACAAACCGCTTCATTCCTTCTTCATTCCTTGACTGATGGCAATGACAATGGTACTTTTGCCATAAACAATTCCAAAACTGTTCACAACGTATCTAAGCAGATTATATCAGGTGGATTACATCAGGAGGTCAGGACATGGAAATTATCGGCATAGATGTGGGGTTTGGTTTTACAAAGGCATATAGCGGACAAAATTCAGTAATTTTCAAATCCCTGATCGGAGATGCAGCGGATATTCAGTTTATGTCATCCATGGGCGATGCCGAACCAACGGATAACCTGCATATCACCCTGGACAATAAAACCTATTTTTTAGGAACCTATGCCGAACGTCAGTCCAACTTGACCGAATATACCCTTGACCAGGAAAAAATGGTGGAAGAATTCATCAAGATACTGGCCCTTGCGGCGGCAGGCATATGCGCCCAGACCCATGGTCCTGTCAATGTGGTAACCGGCCTGCCTGTGGCGTATCTGAAACGGGATACCAGGCGGCTTAAACAGATTATACAGGGTGAGCACGAAATCATCTATCATCACCAGGCCGCACCCGACGAACACAGAAAACTTATCATTGACAGGGTGCATGTCATTCCCCAGCCCATTGGTTCAATCTTTAACCTGATTTTTGACGATTACGGAAAAATCTGCGACAGGGATCTTGCGGCGTCCAAACTCGGGGTGGTGGATATTGGTTTTAAAACAACGGATTTTTCCATTTTTGACCATCTCCAGTACATTGAAAGGGGCTCGTCAACCATGGATACAGGGGTGTCCAAATGCTTTTCCGTGATCGCGGATAAGCTGCGCCAGGAAAGTGGCATCAATATTGAACCTTACAAAATTTTTAAGTTCATTGAATCCGGCGTGGTTAAAATTCGGGGCAAGGAGTACAATGTGCTCAATCTTAAAAAACGCGTGTATACACATGCGGCCTCGGCCATTGCCTCTGATTTGAACCGGCTGTGGAAAAATGACTGGGATATTGACTCTATCATCGTATCCGGCGGGGGGGCTATCCCTTTGGCCGAATTTCTGGTACCATCTGTTGATGGCAATGTGATCCCCATTCCCAAGAGCATTGACGCACGCTTCAATAATGTTCAGGGATATTGTAAGTTCGGTCATTACAAATGGGGAAAAGATAAGAAAACGCCTTCCCGGCAGGCAGCACCGGCCCCTAAAGAAGAGCCTTCAGCCCGGGAAGAGGGACCTTCTTCGGAAGAAACAGATAAAACAGGGAAAGGACTTGCCTGGTTGAGAAGGCAAAACGCTTAGACGCTATATGAACATTGAAACATTAACAAAAATTCTTTCTATGGTGGCTGACGGCGCACTGCCCGTTGGACAGGCGGCAGATCAATTAAAACATTTCTCGTTTGAAGATATCGGCTGCGCCCATGTGGATCATCACAGGGCCCTTCGCAAAGGATTTCCCGAGGTGATTTTCGGGCAGGGCAAAACATCGGCACAGATTATTGCCATTCTTGAAAAACTGGAAAAATCGGAAAACATCGTGCTTGTAACCCGTATTGACCAGGAAAAGGCCGCCACGGTTCTTTCACGGTTTCCCCATGCGCAATATTTTGACGACGCACACCTATTAAAAATAGAAAAACACCCCCCTGCCATTACAGGCCGGGGTACAATCCTCATCGTCAGTGCAGGGACATCAGATATTCCGGTGGCAATGGAAGCCTTTTTAACGGCAAAGGCCATGGGTAACCAGGTAAAAACACTTTTTGATGTCGGGGTCGCAGGCATCCATCGCCTTTTCGCACATCAGGAAGATCTTGAAAACGCTTCTGTCATTATTGTTGCCGCAGGCATGGAAGGTGCCCTGCCTTCGGTGGTGGGCGGCCTTGTCAAAGCGCCTGTAATTGCAGTTCCCACAAGCGTGGGTTACGGCACAAGCTTCAACGGTATGACTGCCCTTTTGGGCATGCTTAATTCCTGCAGTTCAAATATTGCAGTGGTTAATATCGACAACGGATTCGGGGCAGGTTATATGGCCTCGACCATTAACCACGTGGGAGGTGGGTGCTAGACTCTCTGGCGCAGTTCCAGGGCCTCCTTGTTTGTCGGGTCAATTCTCAAAATGCGGTTCAGATAGTCATCGGCCTGGAGAATATGTTTATTGTTGAAATGAATCCGGGCGATCTGAAGTTTGGTTTTAATATCTCCACGCCTGTTGTCATCAACGGTGACAAAGCATTCCAGAGCTTTTTCCTGGTCACCGGTTTCAAGGTAAATGGTGCCGGCCTTATACAAAAGATCAAGGTTGGCAGGATTGTCTTTGACCGCCTGGGCAACCATCTCGGTCACAAACCCATATTCCTGGTTGTCCAGGCAGAGATCAATGATTCTTTCCTGAAGCATCCTGTTGGAGCGGCTTTTTGACATGATACGCGAAAAAAGCGTTCTTGCCTCATTTCTAAATCCGTTAATCAAAAGTGTTTCACCTAGATGAACAGCTGAATCAAAATACCTGGTGCTAAAAGAGAGAATCTCCATGTAAAGCTGGGCTGCCTGTTTAAATGCGCGTTTGTTAATATACAGCTTGGCCAGATGGCTTCGCGAAATTGTATCCTGAGGGTTTACAGCAACGGCTTTTTGAAGACATTTTTCACCGATTTCCAATTTCTGGATCTCAAGGTATAAAAGCCCTAGTTTTCTTAAAATCCGTGATGCATTGGGTTTAAGCCTTAAGGCCTTTCGGGTTTCGTCTATGGCGCCTTCAATATTGCCTGTCTCTTCACACGCCCTTGCCTCAAGCAGGTGAAGTTTTGCCTGTTCCGGGTGGTTGGCAGCCTCAACAACACTCTTTATTTTTGTATCCAGCGAGGCCAGGGTCAATGGTTTAAGAAGATAACCCTCCACTTCGTGTTCTGCCGCCTCGGCCACAATGTCGCGTTCGTTTTCGGCTGTGACCATAATAACAGGTATGTCCCTGATATTAGGGTCCCGGCGGAGGTAGGCCAACATCTGGCTGCCGTTCATTTCCGGCATGTTCCAGTCAACAATGAGCAAGTCACAGGAAGACTTTTTCAGTACACTTAGGCCTGATTTCCCATTATCAGCAAACAGCAACTCTTTGCCTATCTCAAGATTGCGCAGCATTTTGCGCAGGGTCAGACGCATGCTTTTCATATCATCCACAACCAGTATGGTCATGGTTTTCAGATCAATCATAAACGGGCTTCCCTGTTAAACCGGTTCAAGTATTCGGTCATCCTTTCGGGTACATCCAATACATCCGGCTGAATATCATTGCTGGTTTGGGTTTCAATGTCAAGGGCGGCACGCCTTAACTGCTCTGCATTTACATTGGCGGCAGCACCTTTCAACGCATGGGCACAGTCCCTGAGATATTCAGGATCAAAGGGCTCTTTTTTAACAGCCGACACAAGGTTATCAACAAGTTCCTCAACTTCCTGGAAAAATGCCCCAAGAATCTCTGCAGCAAGTTCCTCGTCATTGCCAAATCGTTCAAGAAACCCGGCCCGGTCAAATACAGGCACGGGCGCATTGTTGTTTTCCAAATCAGCGGGGATCCGTTCTTGTTTTTTAACGTCATGAACATCAAGACCCGGCATGTCAAAATTGGGGGTTTCAAACGCCACCGAAGTCACGGTTCCGGACTGATACGCTTCAATCAGTTCAATTAAATCCTGGGGATTGACCGGTTTTGAAATGAAATCATTCATGCCGGACTCTTTACATGCCTGCCGGTCCCTTTCAAAGGCGTTTCCGGTCATGGCAATGATTGGCGTCACTGCAAGCTTTTCTAAGGCTTCATATGCCCGGATCTGACGGCTGGCTTCATAGCCGTCCATTTCCGGCATCTGACAGTCCATGAAGATCAAATCGTATTTAGTATGCTTCACCTTTTCGACAGCCTGGAGGCCGTTGGATACCGAATCGGTCTGGTACCCCTGTTTGCTTATAAATTCCTTTACCGTCAGAACATTGGTTTCAAGGTCATCCACGATTAAAATTTTAAACCCTCTTTTCCTGTATTCTGCAAGGGTATACCGGGTAATAATGGACTGGCTGCTTTTCTGGTAGGCTGGTGAAAGCACTGTGCGGATGGTATCCTGAAGAATGTTCCCGTCCAAAGGAAAGCTTAAAAATGCCGAGAAGCCCAAGTCTTCAAATTCCCTTGCATCCCCTTTCTTACCCACGGCAGTGACGATAATACACGCAAGGCTGTTCAACTCAGGAATCTGTCTGAATTCCCGGCCAATGGCCCTTGCATATTGGTCTGATTCGCTAACCTCCATAATGACCGCATGAAAGGGGGTTGAACTCGTGTTGGCCAGACTGACAAGTTCAATGACCTGGCCGTATTCACAAGTCTTATAATTAAATCCGATCCGGTCAAGCACTCTTGTCAGCCGGGTGCTGGGTTCTGGTTCGTCAGATATGGCAACCACCCTGATTTCGTTCATGGAAATGGCAGACAGATCCTGGACAATCTCTTCGGGCTGCTGTTTTTCAAAGGGGACTTCAAACCAGAACGTGGAGCCTATCATTTCAATGCTGTCCGCACCCACCTGACCGCCCATGAGTTCAATGAACAATTTTGAGATGGATAAGCCAAGGCCGGTACCGCCATATTTTTTGGTAATAGACGCATCGGCCTGAACAAAGGGCGAAAAAAGGCTTTTAAGTACGTCCTCGCTGATACCGATACCCGTATCATCCACACTGAAATGGATTAGCGCGTGTTCTTCTTGATCCTCTTTGAGAGTCACATTCAGGGTAACAGCACCGGATTCGGTAAATTTGATGGCATTGCCTGTAAAATTTAAGATCACCTGGCGTATTCTGCCGATATCGCCTTTGAGCAGTCTTGGCACATCCGTATCAATAGTATAAATAAACTCAAGTCCTTTTTGCCTGGCCTGGAGTTCCGGTAAAGAGACAATATCCTTGATGGCAATTTCAAGATCAAAGGGGCGGATATCAATTTCAATTTTGCCGGCCTCAATTTTGGACAGATCAAGGATATCATTGACAATGCTTAACAGGGCCTTGGCGCTGTTATAGGCAATATCTGCGTGGCGTCTTTGTTTGGCGTCAAGCTTAGAGTCAAGAAGAACATGGATCATGCCTAAAACCCCGTTCATGGGATTTCGTATTTCATGGCTCATGTTGGCCAAAAACCTGTCCTTAACCTCAATGGCATTTTTGGCATCTTCCCGGACCTTTTCAGAAAGTTCCAGGGCCGCTTGCCGATCCCGGATTAAACTTTGTTGTCCTTTGATTAAACTCAAGTGTCTTATGAGCAGCAAAAACAGAGCAGATCCAATCCCTGAAAATAAAATGACAAGAAAAACAAAGCGAACTTTATTGAGATTCAATGCACCCGGGCCCCAGGAAGGACCAAAATAAAAAAAGGCAAGCAGTGCTGCGCAAAGGCCACATGTCATTAAAAAGCCAAGGAGATCATCTAAGAGTACAGCGCCGGCCATGGCCAAGATGAAAAAAAATTGACCCGGGCTGAAAATGCCGCCGGTAAGGCAGACAAACCAGGCAATATATGCCGTAAAAATCAGCACTATACTGCGACCCATAATCACGGGTCTTGGACTTAAAAAGTTGCAGGCTGCCCATATCAGACAAGCCGCAGCTATGGATGGCGCAATCAAAGCAAGCGTGTTCGCATACAGACCAAGTCCTGCCAGGCAGAATACGATTGCTGTCATAATGAATGACAGGCGGATTGATGGATGTTTGTCAGTGATCATGTTGTTTTGTATCAATTTAAATTTAAGGTATTAGGAGCGGATATGAAAATAATATAACGGTCTGCCTGTTTGAATGTCAAACCCTAATTCGTTTATATTGGCTATTTGTCAGGTGTAAATTTTAATTGGGTAAAGGTTTTATTTTTTCTTGACATTAATGTTATTTATATATAATTAATATTGATTAATTAAGAGTAAATATTATGATCAAGATAAATATTATTAACAGCCTGGTAGTCCTTATTATCGTGGAGGTGATTATTGTCACCTCCTGGCGAAGGGGCGATTAGTGGCTTAAATAAGATTAATGAAAAAAAGCCGTTACCAGCCCCGAAGGGGGGCAGGTAACGGCTTTTTTGCTTTTAGGAGACTTTTAAAAAAATGAGAAGAAGCTGCATTGCAACGCAGGGCGTGGCAAGGGCACCCCACCGGGGCCTGCTCAAAGCCTTGGGATACACCGATGTTGAACTTGACCGGCCCCTGATCGGGATTGCCAATTCCGCCAATGAACTGATCCCGGGCCACATGCACTTGGATTCCATTGTCAAAGCCGTGAAGGCCGGTATCTCCATGGCCGGCGGCACCCCCATGGAGTTTTCCACCATCGGTGTATGTGACGGTATTGCCATGAACCATATCGGCATGCACTATTCACTGGCATCAAGGGAACTCATTGCCGACAGCATTGAAGTGGTTGCCACGGCCCACCCCTTTGACGGTATTGTCATGGTGCCCAATTGCGATAAAATTGTTCCGGGCATGCTGATGGCCGCAGCGAGGCTCAACATTCCGGCCATTTTTGTCAGTGGCGGCCCCATGCTGGCAGGTCGCCACCCCCATGACCGGTCAAAGAAAATAGACCTGATCACCATATTCGAGGCCGTGGGTGCAGTACAAAGCGGCAAGATGACCGAAGAAGAGCTTTTGGAAATGGAAAATGCGGGCTGCCCAACCTGCGGGTCCTGTGCAGGCATGTTCACGGCCAATTCCATGAATTGCCTCACCGAAGCCATCGGCATGGGGCTGCCCGGCAACGGCACCATTCCGGCACCCATGTCCAGCCGGTTGCGGCTGGCCAAGCAGGCCGGTATGCAGATCCTCTCTTTGGTGGAAAACAACATTACCCCGGACAAAATCATGACCAGACAGGCATTTATGAATGCCTTGGCCGTGGATATGGCATTGGGCTGTTCCACCAATACAGTCCTGCATCTCAAAGCTGTTGCTGCCGAAGCAGGTGTGGATATCCCTCTGGATTTGATTAATGAAGTGAGCAAAAAAACCCCCCATTTATGCTCACTAAGCCCCGGCGGGAAGGACCATATTGAAGACCTTGACGCTGCCGGCGGCATCCAGGCGATGATGAAGGAACTTAGTGACAACAACATGATCGACACAGGGCTTGTGACAGTCACAGGCAAAACCATTAAAGAAAATCTTGAAAACGTCCGGGTGAAATACCCGGATGTCATCCGGCCGGTGAACGATCCCTATCATAAGGAAGGCGGGCTTGCTGTATTGTTTGGCAACATTGCACCCGAAGGCTGTGTGGTCAAACAGTCTGCGGTTCTGCCTGAAATGATGACTCACCAGGGTCCTGCAAGGGTATTTGAGTGTGAAGAAGATGCCACCACAGCGATCATGGCGCGGCAGATCAATCCGGGCGATGTCATCGTGATCCGGTACGAGGGACCGGCCGGCGGTCCGGGCATGCGCGAGATGCTCACCCCCACATCAGCCATTGCAGGCATGGGGCTTGATGACCGGTGTGCCCTGATCACAGACGGCCGGTTTTCCGGTGGCACCAAGGGCGCCAGCATCGGCCATGTATCTCCGGAAGCCGCCCAGGGCGGCCTGATTGCCCTTGTTTGTGAAGGCGATCAGATCCGCATTGATATTCCAAACAAAGCCATTGAACTGCTGGTACCGCAAGATGAACTGGCATTGCGAAAAGCAGACTGGAAAAAACCCGAACCTAAAATCAAAAAAGGTTATATGGCCCGTTATGCCAGGCTGGTGACATCTGCCGGCAACGGTGCCGTATTTAAATAAAAGGAGCGTATGATGAAACTCACAGGGGCTCAAATCCTAATTAATATGATAAAGGCACAGGGTGTTGACACTATTTTTGGATATCCCGGCGGCGCCACCATTGATATCCATGATGAAATTCTTAAACACGATGACCTGCGCCATGTTCTGGCGCGCCATGAACAGGGGGCCGTTCACATGGCCGATGCCTATGCAAGGGCCCATAAAACCACAGGCGTCGCACTTGTAACCTCGGGACCCGGTGCCACAAATGCCGTAACAGGACTGGCATCCGCCCATTGCGATTCCATTCCCATCGTGGTCTTTACAGGCCAGGTGCCCACAGGCCTTATCGGCAACGATGCCTTCCAGGAAGTGGACATTGTCGGCATCACCCGCCCCTGCACCAAACACAACTACCTGGTCAAAGACCCAAGCAAGCTTGCGGAGATCATCCAGGAAGCCTTTTTCATTGCCGGGTCCGGACGCCCCGGCCCGGTGCTGGTGGATCTGCCCAAGGATGTTGTCCAGGCAATAATTGATTTTCAGATGCCGGGCCCCGTGAAAATGAACACCTACAAGCCTAATTACAAGCCCAATAAAAAGCAGATGACAACGGCTGTAAAAATGATCAAAGAGGCCCGCCGTCCTGTCATGTTTGCCGGCGGCGGGGTCATTTCATCCGGGGCGAGCAAGGAGTTTACCCGGATTGCAAAATTTGCCAATATCCCTGTAACGGCATCCCTGATGGGGCTTGGGGCCTTTCCCGGATCTGATGCCAATTGGCTGGGCATGCTGGGCATGCACGGCACCTACCGGGCCAACATGAGCATTGGCCACAGCGACCTGATTTTTGCGGCGGGTGTCCGGTTTGATGACCGTGTAACCGGTAACCTTGAAAAATTTGCCCCTGACGCAAAAGTTATTCAAATTGACATTGACCCCACATCCATCCACAAGAATGTTGAAGTTGACTGCCCCATTGTAGGGGACTGCAAAATGGCTCTGGCAGATATTGCCGGGCTTATGGAAAAAGAAGCGGCTGAGAATTTTATGAAGGACCGGGATGCATGGCTTCACCGCATCAATGAGTGGAAACAGCTGACACCCTTAAAATATGACCAGTCCTTTGACACCATCAAGCCGCAATATGTGGTTGAAAAACTGTATGAGATCACCAAAGGCAACGCCATTGTCACCACGGAAGTGGGGCAAAACCAGATGTGGGCTGCCCAGTATTATCATTTTGAAAAACCCAACCATTTTATAACATCCGGCGGCCTTGGTGTTATGGGGTTTGGTCTCCCCGCAGCCATAGGCGCCAAGGCAGCGGCGCCTGACAAATTAGTTGTCTGTGTGGCAGGTGACGGCTCAATCCAGATGAATTCCCAGGAACTGATGACGGCCGTAGCTGAAAAACTGGATGTAAAAATTGTCATTTTAAACAACCGGTATCTTGGCATGGTGCGCCAGTGGCAGGAACTTTTCTACAATAAAGTATATGCAGACACCAATATGGAGGCCCAGCCTGATTTTGTAAAACTTGCCGATGCATACGGGGCAACAGGTTTCAGGTGTGATGATCCGGCTAACGTGACCCAGACCCTCAAAACGGGCCTGAATACACCGGGTACAGTAATTATGGACTTTATTGTTGAACGTGAAGAATCGGTCTATCCCATGGTTCCGGCTGGCGGGGCCATCACTGACATGCTTCTGGTTTAAATAAGGATAATTGATATGGAAACAAACAGATATATTTTATCAATTCTTGTGGACAATGAACCGGGTGTGCTGTCCCGGATTTCAGGACTGTTCTCCGGCCGCGGCTTTAACATTGATTCCTTAAGCGTGGCAAAAACAGCAGATCCCCAGGTTTCCGTGATCACCATGGTCACCTTCTGCGACGCGCACGTCATCGAACAGATCAAAAAGCAGTTGCATAAGTTGATCAATGTCATAACGGTTAACGATTTAACGCAAAAAGAGTATGTGGAACGTGAGCTTGCTCTGATCAAGGTCCATGCAAAAACTGAAAAACGGGCTGAAATTATGCGTATGGTTGATATTTTCAGATCCAAAATCGTTGATGTAGGGGCCTCACACTTTATCGTGGAAGTGTCAGGTGATTCCGGCAAAATCAATGCGTTTGTTGAGTTGATGAAGCCCATGGGCATTGTTGAAATTGCGTCCACAGGCACCATTGCCCTGGGCAGGGAGAACGGAAAATGACGGCAGTCAAAGCAAAGAAAAAAGCCCTGCTCTACGACACAACCTTGCGTGACGGGATGCAGGGGGAGAATATTTTTTTTTCCCCCGAGGACAAACTTAAAATCGCCATGCGCCTGGATGATGCCGGGATCCACTACATTGAAGGGGGGTGGCCCGGCTCCAATCCCGGGGCCCAGGCTTTTTTTGATCTGGTCAGGGGCAAACAGTTCAAACAGGCCAAAATCTGTGCATTCGGATCCACACGAAGACAAAATTCAACCTGTGAAAAAGACAGTAACATCAAGGCGCTGATTGATTCAGGTGCGCCTGTGGTTACAATTTTCGGCAAATCCTGGGATCTGCATGTAAGTGACATTATGAACAATACCCGGGAAGAAAACCTTGCCATGATCACCGAGACTGTATCCTATCTTAAGGCCCGGGGCCGTGAAGTGCTTTATGATGCTGAACATTTTTACGACGGATATAAAGCCAATGCCGATTTTGCTTTGGAAACTCTGGAAGCAGCTTTAAAAGGAGGGACCCGCTGTCTGGTGCTTTGTGACACCAACGGCGGCAGCCTCCCCTGTGACATCGACACCATCACCAGGGAAACCATTGCCCATTTCAAGGATTATGAAGATGTCATTTTC
>NZ_JBFXHE010000123.1:0-10869 GCF_050177295.1 Desulfobacter sp. | reverse complement strand
ATGACACCATTATGGCGGCCCAGGCAGAAATTTCCGAAAAACGCAATGCCCGGCATGTGGGCCGTGTATACCCTGTTCTTGTGGAAGAGAACCCTGACAACGGCGTATACATCGGCAGGACCCCGTTTCAGGCCCCGGAAGTGGACGGGGTGACATTTATTTATTCAGATGGACTGGACACAGGCAGCCTGGTTCAGGTAAAAATAACCAACGCGTTTGAATATGATATTGCCGGGGAGATGGTGTGACAAAAGATATAAAAAAAGAGATTCTTTCACTGGCAGGCCCTGACCTTTTGCTGGTGGAGCAGGCCCTTGAAGCGAATTTGACCCCTAATCTGGATCTGGTCAGGCAGGTGGCAGGCCATCTGCTGTTTGCCGGCGGTAAACGGCTGCGGCCGTTGCTTATGATCCATGCAGCCCGCATGTGCGGGTTTCAGACCGGACAGGAAATCGAATTTTCCACTATTTTTGAGTATCTTCATGCCGCCACCCTGCTCCATGATGATGTGGTGGACGGCTCTGGCACACGCCGGGGCAAACCCTGCGCCCACACCCTGTGGGATGCGCCAACTGTGGTGCTCACAGGGGATTTTCTCCTGGCCACAGCGCTTGTTCTTGCCGCAAGAACAAAATCTCCCCGGGTCATTGAAGTGATCGCTCAAATTACAGCAGACATGTCCCAGGGTGAAATTCTCCAGATGGAAAAAAAGGGAAACCCGGACCTCACACAAGCAGAGTACAATGAGATTATAGAACGTAAGACAGCAGTTCTGATCCAGGGGGCCTGTCGCACCGGTGCCATTGTGGCCAAGGCCGGCCAAAATCGGGAAGCTGCCCTTAAGAATTACGGCTGGCACCTGGGCATGGCCTTTCAGATGGCCGATGACCTGCTGGACTATACTGCCACAGCCGAGCAGCTGGGCAAAAACCCCGGGGCAGATATGCGCGAAGGCAAGCTGACCTTGCCCCTGATTTACAGCCTTGAAAAGGCTGATGCCCCGGACCGCGAATGGATGCTGGCTGCCATGGCCCGGCCGCAGTTTAATCCGGAAGAATTTCAGGATCTTAAAGAACGACTGACTCGCCTGGGCGGGATTGAATATACAAACAACCTGGCTTTTTCCCATGTTCAGTCAGCCAGGGCAGCCCTGGATATTTTTCCTGAATCCGCCTCAAAACATCTGCTGGAACTGATTGCTGATTATTCCATCCTCAGAAAGGTATGACCATGATTTCCAAATTACGATTTTCTGCCCGTAAAAAATTGATTGCATTTATAATTGCGGTTTTTTGTTTTCCCTTGGCCGGGGTAATGGCAGCCCCACAGGATAGTGTCCAAATCACCACCGGCCGACATAAAATAAACGGCCAGGATACTTCAGGTGCCCAAAAGGATGCAGTGAGAGATGCCCTGGAAAAGGCCGTTCAAAGTGCATTTGCCACGGTGGTATCCCAGCAGAAACTGGGCGAAAATCTTGATTTTCTTTATGACCAGCTTCTTGCCCATACCATGGATTTTGTGTCCACTTACCGGGTCATCAACGGCATGGCCCACAACGGGGCGTATCTTGTGGGCGTGGAATCAAAGATCAGCCTGGAACTTCTGGAGAAACGACTGGTTGATTCCGGCATCTTCAACCCGGCCCGGAATAATCCAAAGGTTCTCGTACTCATTGCAGAACAGGGACCCGAAGATACGCAACCCCGGTGCTGGTGGTGGCAGCCGGAAGGTCAATCCTATGCCTCTGTTGCGGAACAAAGCCTGGAAGCCGTATTTGAGCAGGCCCATATCCCTTTGGTGGTTACAGGAAGTAATTATCCCGACCCTGCTGCCTATAATGTTGTATTTTCTGCCATGGATGACCAGACAGCTGCCATGGCCCTTGGACAGGCCCTTAAGGCCGATATGGTCGTCCTTGGCATGGCATCGGCCCAGGAGTCCGCTAACCGGATGGGAAATGAAAAAACCTTTGAGGCTGGTGTTTCGTTTACGGTGCTGGATATGGCGTCCCAGAAAGGGGTGATCCATACCACCTCCAGGGCCACGGCCAAAAGTATAGATCCCCGGGGCGCAGGCCAGGCACTTGCCCAGGCCGCAGAAACCGCTGGGCAGGACTTGAAGGAAAAAATTGAAGGATTCTGGGCCCAGGCCATGAAAGAGAAAAAAACCTTTGATCTTTATGTGGAGGGGGACAATTTTCTGACCCGGTTCATTGCCCTGAAACGTCAGCTCAAAGATATCAGGGAGATTGAAGATATTTCACCCCGTGAACTTGGATCATCCCATGCCATTATGGAGGTCAGCTACAAAGGCACCCCCGCAGGGTTTGCCAATGCAGTGATGCTGAGGACCTTTGAAGAATTCGGCATTGAAGTTTCAATGGTCTCTGATGATGCGGTGAAAATAAGATTTGTGGCCTCCCCGAACAACAACGCTGCCCCGCAGCCCCCCCAGGATGGCCTAAACGTTATTACCCCACAGCCGGATACGTCTTCCCAGGGATCAGTCAACAGCACGACCGGCCAGGGAATTGTTCAGAAAATACCGCAAGAATAGCGCCAATATTCTTGACATAATTTCACGGGTCTGTTAAAAGCCATCTAAGTTTAATGGCGCGTAACTCAGTTGGTAGAGTGCTACCTCGACACGGTAGAAGTCAGCGGTTCAAGTCCGCTCGTGCCAACCATAAAAATCAAGGGCTTAGAGGATTTAACTCTAAGCCCTTTTTAGTTTTTGTGCCCACTTTGTGCCCGGTTGTTTTTGGGGTGCCTAAAATGTGCCCGGTTGTGCCCACCTCAATTTAAAATTGCATTCTCCAATTTTATAGCCGCCGCCTGGTTCCTCGGTTTCGTTAAATGAGCATAAACATTCAGGGTCACCGTCGGGGTTGAGTGGCCCAACTGAGTTTGAATGTATTTTATATTCTCGTTCTGCTCGATCAGTAAAGAGGCATAGGTATGGCGCAGATCATGAAACCGTATTTGCTCAATACCGGCTGCTTTTAGTGCTGGCCTGAAATATCTGCTAACCATATTGCTGTTATTCATTGGGCTGCCGCTGGCCGTGGGAAAAACAAGTTCCAGTTCCCCGGGTGGGCAGGCAAGTTTCCATTCCTTCAATGTCCTCATGGTTTTCGGGCCAATATCAACTTTCCTGTTGGAGCCCTTGGTTTTAGTGGTGAAGAAAGCGCCATTGTTAAATGTCCGCTGAATGTGAATCTGGTTGTTCTCCCAGTCAATATCTGACCACTTGAGCCCCAGTAGTTCACCCTGACGGGCACCGCTGAAAATGGCCAGGGTGAAGAGGGTTTTGTATTTGTGACTCTTCACGTTCCCCAGAAAAGCCCCAATTTGCTCCGTCGTCATGATCTGAATGTTATCCTGCCCGTCTTCTTCTGTCCCCTGGCTCCTGGGTCGATCCGCATCAGCCAACGGGTTTTTAATGCAGTAGCCACGTTTTACACCAAGGGAAAATATCTGTCCCAGGGAAATCAGGACTTTTTTCAATGTACTGAGGTTCATCCCCTGTTCCTGCCGGGTTGTGATAAACTTCTCAACCATCGCGGTAGAAATCCTATTCATATACAAATGGTCAAATTCTGAAAAATGGTTCCTTGTGTGTCCTTCATATACTGACCAGGTGGTGGGGCGGAGATTCATTTTTTTATGCTCAAGCCATTCTTGGGCCACTTCCTTAAATGTCGGAATTTTTGCCGGGGCCATATAGGTGCCTTCTCTAAGCTGTCGGCGTATTTCATCCAACTTATCCTGGGCCACTTTTTTGGTGGTGCCCTTCGGCATTGAAATCCGTTGGCGCTCTCCGTGATCATCGTAAAAATCCAAGAAATAACCATTTCCTCTTTTTCGGACTTTTGACATATGTGCCTCCCGGATCGTTTCTATTTTTTAGCCCGTTTTCGGGCTATATTAAGTTGATCTGAATATTGTTCCGTGGTCCAGGGTTCCCCGTTGCCTCGGCTTTCCCTTGGAGTTGTTCATGCAGTTTTAAGACAAGCCTGTCTTGGTCTTCAGTGGTTGTCAAGTGGATTTTAAAAAACCGGCCACCACAAGGATGACCGGTCATACAATAAGGAAACCACTGGCCGGGGATGGATGTGTACCGGTATCGCAGCAGGCCCGTTTTGTTTTATGACGCACGGGGCAACACGTCGTATCTGTTAATCCAGCGCCGTCACAATCTCAGCCACTGAGGCAAGATCGCTACCGGATGCCGGACCATATTTGCTGTCAACACCCAAGGCCACCACACAGGCAGGGCCACCGGACGCCCCACCGGTCACAAGCCCGGCTTTCAGATACCGGGTGGTTTCTGCAACGGTCAGCAACTCCTGATCCCGGACACTGATAACGATCTGCTTATTGTCGTTCGCTGAGGCATCCGCAGCCAGTTGCGTGGCGCTCTTGAGTGCTGTGGCGTTTCCGCCGTCACTGTCACAGTAATAGACCGTGAAATCAATGGTTTCAGCCGCCATATTACCCAGGGCGCAGATGAACATTGCCTGGTGATATTTGGACATATCCACAACGTCGGTAAATACTTCGGTGTTCACCACGGTCTGGGGATCAATCGTTCCAATAACTGCAATTTTTTCACTTGTTTGTTCGTTTATCATAATATTCTATCTCCTTTATTTATTCGCTTGCACGTTCAGCCAGGGCCACAAAGGGGCTGTACTCGGTTGAACCATCACGCCCGGTAATCACACTTGACCGCCAGGGCTGCCCGCTGATCCGCATTACGAACCTGAAAGCCGTCAAACCCTGGTCAAACCAAACGTGCATGCTGACATCGGACCGCATACCGGCAGCTTTCATGATAATTCTGTATTGGCTGAGATCCGCCAGAATGATATCACCAGCGTCACCAAGCGAATTACAGGCTTCCGTATAAATTACAGGCAGACCGGCAAGACGGTCGTAAGGATTGTCAGCCAGGCCACCGGCAGGCAGATACGCCGGAACGCCGCCGTCACCGGTCGCAAGGTACATGCTCCTTAACTGTGGCAAGCAGGTACTGTGCGCCAGTACCACGGCGTTTTTCCTGTGCTGGGGCAGCATAGCCGCCTCCATTTTAGCAATATTTTCGAAAAGAATGGTATCCTGAACCTGACTTGTCTCTTTTGCAATGGTCTTGAGACCGCCTGCATTCAGGATTCCCATAGGCTGACCGGTTCCCGTCCCCTGGACGATCCCGAGAGCGATTTTGAAATCAAAAATTTCTCGGACTTTCCAGTCAAGGTAGGCGGACAAGGTTGAGGCATCTTCGAGCAGTTCATCACTGACAGGAACCAAGGCGGTTATCTTGCCAAGGCGCTGGGTCACGGTCTTCAGCTCCGGTTTGCTCTGGGTCAGGGTTGCAGCTTCATTTTCCCAATACGCCCGGATGCCGGTTGTTGACCACGGGGTTCCTTCGTCTGTGGGCATGACGTAGCTGTTACCCTGGACAGTTGTGATACTGCACCGGCCCAGGATGCCAGCGTCGCTGAACGAATCGGCCATGATCTGCTGCGAAAATTCCGCCGGGACAAGCACACCGCCATCAGCTCCGGAGCCCTCAGTGCCGAATGTGGTCGCGGCAGCCTGGATATAACCCATCAAACCATCGGTAGGGGCTGCGCCTGGCCGGGCAGCGTTACGGATGTCCAAGGCCATAGCGCCCAGGTTTTTATATCCGAACTTCTCGGCAGCCAGGGGGTTACTGTCACCCATAAATACACCGGGGCTCTGCCCGATGGCCACCGCTTTTTCAAGGGCGTCCGATTGTGCCTGTAACGCCTCGATTTTGGCGTCATTTTTCACTTTGAAATCCTCAAAAGCTCCGTTAATCATTTCAACCATTCCAGCAATATGGCTCAATCCTTCGTCCTGCTGTGCTGCATTTGCTCTCATATTAAGTTCCTTTTTTAAAAAATACATTTATGTAAAAAATGGCTGGGCTATATTTCCAAGCCAAATATATAAAATCATTTAACCACGTTTAGTTTTGGCGGTTCCGACGGGGAAAACCGGCCTGTCCCAGCCTGTTTTGCCCGTTCTTCGCGTTCTGCTTTAACGCCGGTCTTAACGCCCGCCTTCGGGTGGACATAGGGTGCCGCATAATAGGCCATTCGCGCTCTAACCTCGGGGTCCGCGTTCTCATCTCTCATGATCCGGAGCATGTACTCAAGCGGGGTCATGTTTTCCTCTGCTGCGGCTTTCCGAATCACTGCCTTTTCGATCGTCTTTTTATTTTTTGAGCCCTTTGGCCTTCCGGCACCGGGCCGGGGTCCACCTCGTGCCATTTGGTTCTCCTTTGATATTTTATTCAAAAACCACGATTAATTCTGCGGATGGGAGCCGACGAGGTTTCCGGGTCCGTGATCCTGGTAAGATTTGACCCAGGGGGGTGCCTGCCCGTCTATCTGCCCGGCTCCTGCTGCGTATGGTCAACCGGCCATGGATATCCTTGCCAGCAGTACCACGCCACAAGGGTACGCGCCCTTCCTGGTCGATCATCACGCCGGCACCTTATCCATGGTCACCGGCCACCAGGCTGGGCGCTTCGGGAGCTTGGATTCAACCTTGTCCATGCGTTTTTTTACGGGAATATTCCGGCATTTCCGACATAAGTGATAAGCGATCACCGCAGATCCAAAACGTTTGGGCTCGTTCGGTAAAAACAGGCAGGGGAATATTCCCTGCCTATCACATAAAAGACATTTCACCGGGGTAGCTCCCATTCCAACGTATCAAGCATGGATTCAAACTCGTTGATGTCATCCACAAGGTCGGCCAGGAATTTGCGAAGGCTGTTGAAGTCACCGCCATGGGGTCTGGCTTTGATCCGGTCTTCAATGGTTTTAAACCGGGTGTTTATGATATTTGAAAGTTCTTTGTGTCTCATCTTTGTGTCCTTTTATTATTTAGGCCTGCTGGATCTGCTCCTGGCTGGCTTCGTGGTCATATCTCAAGAAAAAGCCCTTTGGGTTGTGACGGGTTGTGACGGGTTGACGGCACTTTTGCTAAAACTCCCTCCACGAGGACCCCAAATTTCCCTGGAAAGAAAAGTTGGTAAAAAAGGCTTAAACCCGTCACACCCGTCACACAAACATATCATCAATAATTCCAATACCTTGATAGCAAGCTCCGTTTCTTCCTTTGTTTTTTTCGAATCGTTCGCCTATCTTGAGACCGAATTTTGTACCGCTTAAAGGCTTTAATCCGTTCTCGTTCATCCATGTTTTGTAATGGTCAAACAGTTGTTTTGCCTTTGCGGTATATCCCGGCCCGACAATACAAGCTTCATCTATGAACAACTGCAAAAGGTCCTCGCTGGTCCGGTATTCGTCAGTTGATTTGGTTACAATCTCAGGAGGACAAAGCCCGTGTTCCTGCCATTCAAGGCAACCCGCCACCAGGAAAGCAAGGATACCTTCGGCCTCGGCTTGGAGTTTTGTCCAAAGGTGCGGATCTTTTTTCCGTTCGTTGGGTTCGCTGGGATTGTCAACGAACCGTGTGCCAAATGGTATAAGGTTGATACGCTGCCACAAGGCAAAATCTTCGGCTGGTGCATGGGGTTTATTATTCGTCAAAAGCATCAGGGAAAAGGACTGCGGGAAAGATACTTCCTTGCGGCCATAGGGTGCCCGGCCTACCAGATCCCCGCCACCGGTCAAAAGCTTAACTTTGCCGGTATCCATCCGGCGGCCCTCGTTGGTCTCCGATGCCCAGGCTATCCTTAACCCCCTGAGACGCATGATATCAGCGCTCGGCCCGGATGAGCTTTTAAGGCGGCCCTGGTCAAGTAACAGTTCAGACTGGACAGGCCCGGCCAGATTTTCACCCAGGACAAATTTAATGGTCTCAAGAATGGTATCCTTGCCGTTTCTACCGGCACCCCATAGGATAAAAAGCTTATGTTCCAAGTTGGCACCAACCAGGGCTTGACCAAGCATCCTCTGAATATAACAAAACAGTCCCGTATCGTTGCCGCAGATTTCCATCAAAGCCCGCTCAAACTGTTTACATTCTGCACTTTTATGGTATTCGGTTGGGCAGGCTGCTTTTAAATACTGATCTGGTCTACCTGGTTTTAAATCACCGGTCCTCAAGTCAACGACACCGTTTTTACAAGGTAATGACCACGGGTCCCGGTCCCACTCTCCTCCTGCGATCCCCAGGCTATCCGGCCCCAGGGCGGCAAACTCGACTACCTGTTTCCGGTGGTATAGGCCGTTCATGTTGTGGATACTTGCCTGTAGTGCTTTTTTCTGTTTTTCCAGTGCTTTGACTTCCATCTCAAGGGATTCTTTTTGAGCCTGATCCGCTGTTTGGATCTGTTGGCCCAGGATAACCACTGCCCCGCGAAGGTTGGATTCGACTTTTTTAAATAGGTTCTGGACAATATCCAGAGCTTTAAGGACTTCGCCCGTGGAATCCGATACCCAATAATGGCCGGAGTACTTGTGCCAACACCCATCAGCATGATCGAAGCAGAATTGATTTTTAAGGACTTGCCGGGCAATATCCGCGCACCCTTTTTGCTCATCAAAGGCGGCATTGGTAATGTCTTGGCGTGATATACCAAACCGGCTCAGATAATCATCCAGTTCATCGTTTTGGGCGTCTTCCGGGTTTGGCGGTGCTGGTTCCTTTGGATTTTCCAAGATCGCTTTTGCGGCATCAAGACCGGCAGCGATCGCATAATCATTAAAGTCCTGTCCCACGGTTGGAGGTATGACGATTTGCAATCCATTTTTAAACGCCGCCTTGTTTGCAGCCATTAGACCGGCCCAGCTCGGATCGTTATCCGCTGCCACAATGACGGTTTTATACTTTTCTTTCACCCAAGGCAGGACATGCTTAAAATTCTCCTTGCCGCCCACACAAAAAACCTTTGCGCCCGTGGCCTCGTGAATGCTCCACCCGGTTGCCGGGCCTTCGCAGACATACGCTTTTTCTTTTGAGCCTTCTATTATATAGGCCGATCCTATGACGCCCTTGCCGTCATTTTTGGCCTTGCTCAAGAAGAGTTTTTTATCAAGGCTGATAAGCTGCAAGGTTTGGAGCTGCCCGGCGCTATCATGGAATGGAAGAACCCAATTCCCGTGTTTATCAACTCGAATTTCGTCCGGGTGGATCTGCTTTTTGTCGGTATACGGATGGGAGGTCATGCTCAAGGAGTGGTCCAAAATGTATTGGGCCAATGGCTTTTTGTCAGAACCGTTTACCTTGAGAAAATTTCCTTTTATCCCACATCTGTGACAATGAAAAACGCCAGTGTCAATATTAACGCCAAGGGTCTTATCCTGGCCCTGCCCATCCTGGCATATACAATTGACTCGGATCTCGCCGGACATCGCCCCTGATTCTGCAATGGCATCTACGACAGCCTGCATGGAACTACTTGACGCGCTGTTCATCCGCCCACCTCATTACCTCGGAGCGATAGAACCGTAAATCACGGCCTATTTTAAACCTTGGAAGTGAACCGGGTCCGGTTTGCATCGTCAGACCGTATATTTTTTGCTTAGGCACCTTCCACAGACTGGATAAATCATCAATAGTCATAATTTCATCGGGTTCAGACGGTTGCACGGACTTGGGTAGACCTTCCAGGAACGCTTGAACCTTTGGAAGTAGCGACTCGATTTCCGGCCCTAAATTGATATGGATATGGATTCCATTTTCAGTCATGGCAATGATCCTATTTGTTTGATTTTGGGACCATTGACCGGGCTATCAAGTATAAGATATGATGGCAGGGCCAACGATCTTCATTCGCGTGGGGGTTGTGGCATCGCCCTGGGGATATTCTTGGCGGGATTCCCCGGGGCATACTTCAACCTAAATTTTTAATTCGGCGGCCATCCTCTCAGCTTCCTTGTTTAACTGGTCGAGTTCACTTTGAGTAATTGTTGGTGATTTTAATAACGCGAAAACCAACCGTATGACACCACCAGAAATCCATGAGTTAATCCCATAACCATGGCTCTTTTCCACCCCGTCAGGATCTGAAAAATGCAGATAGCCAGGAATTGACACCGTTTCCCCATGGGGATCATTAATACAGCCTTTTGAATAGATAATGACCGCGTGGTTGGATGTTTTGGAGACATTAACACAGTCAACGAGATTGTCTGTTGGGCCGGAAAATAAGTCCAAAAGGGTGTCGCCAAAGGTTTTCCCGTCCTTATCCACAAGGCTGTTAAGTTTTTTTACAGTCGCCGGAGCGTCTTTTGGTACATTGGCACCCAATAAGGCGAGTATCATATCCCGTGCTTCTTCAAAATCAATATCGATCCCGCCACGGCCTGGGCCTTTCGTTTTTAGGATGCCAGCTTTTCTTAGCTCTAAAGCAAGGCTGTCAGTTTTGCTTTTTGGGACACCGGTTAATTGAGCCAGTATTTTTGATATCGCGGTACTGCTAACCATTATCTTATATTCCTTTTGTTGTGAGTTGCTGCCTGAAATCATTATTTACTGTTAGTGCTAATTTTCCATATAAAAGATCAGATGTCAATTAAAAAAGATCAGACTATAATCTTTTTTGAGATATCGCCTGTTTTGCTGGACCTAAACTGCTACCGCAATTCAAAAAACCAACGTAAACAGGCAAAAAGGTGTAGAGCATCGTGCGAAAGGCTTTCCTGATCACCGGAAACATAACTTATCATTTGCATGGTTCCCAGCTCCCCTGGGTAAATATGGAGCGGCTTACCATAGTTCTATACAGCTTTAATCATTTGACAATTTGTTAGATTTACGTATAATTATCCATCTTAATTTTTCCGGAGGCAGAGAATTTAACCTTGACAAATTGTCAATTTACTGCAATCTTATATCCAATCGTGCCCAAACCCCTGAT
>NZ_JBFXHE010000122.1:0-10931 GCF_050177295.1 Desulfobacter sp. | reverse complement strand
GTGTGCTCTTCCGATCTATTGACCCCGATGGTTTTAAGCAGGATAATATCCTTGGAAAAGTTGGTTTTCAGGTCCTCATCCACCATGGCGTGTCCGCCATACTTGATTACCACGGTTTTTCCGGAAAATTTCCGGATATAGGGTAAAGCCTCTATCAATATGTCTGCAACCGTATTTTTCATAGAATATACCTGCTTAAGTCCTGGTTTCTGGCAAGATCTGACAGCTGTTTTTCAACAAAATCAGAATCAATGGTGATGGTGGTGTTCTCTATATCCGGGGCATCAAATAAAATCTCTTCAAGCAGACGTTCCATGAGCGTATGAAGCCGCCTTGCCCCGATATTTTCCATGGATGCATTCACCTCAACGGCAATCTGGGCAATTTTGTCCACAGCCCCCTGGGTAAAACTTATATGAACCCCTTCGGTGCGCAGCAAGGCAATATACTGCAGTACCAGGGCGTTTTTAGGCTCGGTGAGTATCCGGGAAAATTCCGATGCGCCCAAAGAGGAGAGCTCCACCCGGATGGGAAACCGCCCCTGCAGTTCCGGAATAAGATCCGAGGGTTTGGACACATGAAAGGCCCCCGAAGCAATAAACAGGATATGATCCGTTTTCACTGTGCCGTATTTGGTGGGCACGGAACTGCCTTCCACAATGGGCAGCAGATCCCTTTGAACCCCTTCCTTGGACACTTCCGGCCCGTGGCTCTTGTCTTTTCCCGCAATCTTGTCAATCTCGTCGATGAAAATGATGCCGGACTGCTCCACCAAGGTAATGGCATCGTTTTTCACCTCATCCATGTCCACCAGATGGGCCGCCTCCTCCTGGGCAATCAGGGCAAGGGCGTCCTTAACCTTGACATTGCGGCTCTTGGTGTTTCTGGGCATGAAATTGCCAAGCATATCCTTCATATTGATACCCATCTCCTCCATGCCGGCATTTGAAAAGATTTCCACCATGGGAAAATTTTTTTCCTGGACATCAATATCTATTTTACGATCGTCAAGCTTACCTTGATCAAGCATTTTGCCAAGCTTTTCCCGGGTATGTTCCGTCGGCTTATTCCCGGGCTTTTGAGACGCACCATCCCCGGTATCAGCCCCGAATACCGGACTGCTTTTTGGGGGAGGCAAAAGGATATCAAGCACCCGCTCCCGGGCGATTTTTACTGCCTTTTCCTGAACCGCTTCCTGCTGACGGCCTTTGAGTGTGTTCACGGTAAGCTCTACCAAGTCCCGGATCATGGATTCCACGTCCCGGCCCACATACCCCACCTCTGTGAATTTGGATGCCTCCACCTTGTAAAAAGGAGAATCTGTCAAATTGGCAAGGCGGCGGGCGATTTCGGTTTTGCCGACACCTGTGGGACCGATGAGGATGATATTTTTAGGTGCAATCTCATCCTGGAGTTCCGGTTCCAGTTGCCGTCGCCGCCATCGGTTTCTCAAGGCCACAGCCACTGATTTTTTGGCGGCATTCTGGCCAATAATGTATTTATCCAGTTCCGTTACAATCTGGTGGGGTTTTAAATCCTTCATTCAATCGTTTCCAATGGTTAAACCTGCAATTGTTATTAACTTTCTATGGTTTCAATGGTGACATGGTGATTGGTATATATACAGATATCTGCGGCAATTTTCATGGCTTTTTCCACAATCTGAACCGGTGAAAGATCCGTATTTTCAATCAAGGCCACAGCTGCGGCCTGGGCTGCGGTGCTGCCGGATCCGATGCTGATGACGCCTTCATCCGGTTCAATCACATCCCCGTTGCCTGACAGAAGATACAGGTTTTCTTTATCCGCTGCAATCATCATGGCCTCAAGACGGCGAAGAAATTTGTCCGTACGCCATTCCCTGGCAAGTTCCACACAGGCCCGGGTCAGGCTTCCGCTGTACTGATCCAATTTTTCCTCAAGCTTTTCAGCCAGGGTCAGGGCATCGGCCGTGGCCCCTGCAAAGCCTGTAATAATCCTGTTGTTATAAATCCGTCTGACTTTCCGGGCTTTATGTTTTGTTACGACATTGCCTAATGTGACCTGTCCGTCACCGGCAACCACGACCATGTCCCCGGTTCTAATGGCAAGAATTGTGGTGCCGTGAAATTGTTGATTATTCATATATGGTTATCTCCTGGTTCTGTTCGCCGTAAAACCGGCCAGCAGTCTGGTTTTTGTTAATTTTATAAAATGGTTACCTTCGGGGATGGGCTTTGTCGTACACGGCCATCAGGCGGTCCATGCTCACATGGGTATACACCTGGGTGGTGGACAGGCTGGCATGGCCTAGAATTTCCTGAATGCCCCGCAGGTCCGCACCGGAATCCAGCATATGGGTGGCAAAGGAATGCCGCAGGGTGTGGGGTGATATTTTCAAACCCAAGCCGCATTCCATGACCACCTTATCAAGAATCCGCCGAATGGAGCGCCTGCCAAGCCTTTGAAAGTCTTTGTTTAAGAATACCGGCGGGAAATTTTCCTTGAGATCACTCCGGTAGATTTGGATGGCATCAAGGGCGCGCCTGCCCACGGGCATGATGCGCTCTTTGTTTCCCTTGCCTAACACCCGGATCAGCCCGGCATGAAAATCAATATCCTGGATATCAAGCATGTGAAGCTCACCGATTCGCATGCCCGTGGAATAAAAGGTTTCAAACATGGCAAGATTGCGTCTGTCCATCCAGGTATCACTTTTCATGGTGTCCAACAGCCTGAAAATATCGTCAATACCCATGGCCTTGGGAAGGGATTTCTCAAGTTTTGGAAAGGGGATGACATCGGCAGGATTCAACCCGACCAGCCCGGACCTGATCAGGTAGTCAAAAAAAGATTTTAAGGCGGACAGACGCCGTGAAAGGGTTTTTTTACTTTTTTTCAAGGCAGTTTGGGCTGCAAGATATCTGCGCACGATGATCTTGTCCACCTGTTGAGCCCTTTTTTCAAAGGCCTGTTGCCAGTTTTCATCCGTGCAGTTGCAGGTGTCCAGATAAAAAAGGATAAAACTTTTTATATCCGTAAAATAGGCCCGAAGCGTATGGGAGGAATACCCTTTTTCAGCTTCCAGGGTAATCAGATAGTCATCAAGAATCATGGCGGTCCAGTCCTGTACAGGCCATGACCTGTTTGAGATCGTCCCAGGTCTGGCGCTTCAGGGCGGGGTTCTGCACAAGCGCCGAAGGATGGTGGGTGGCCATGACCGGGACCCCGTGGTATTGAAAGAAATGCCCCCGGATTTTTACCAGGGGATCATCCGAGCCTTTCATCATCCGGCAGGCCTTTTCTCCCAACCCCACCACGGCTAACGGTTTGTGCGTCAGTATGTGGCGGGCAAGCAAAGCGCTATCTGCAGCATTGCAGATATACACCTTAGACGGTGTAAGATGCATGGCTGAAAGCATCTTTACCAAAAGGATGCCGGGCGGCCCCTTAAAAAAGGTTTCCTCACTGTCCACCAGCACGATGCGCGCATCCTCAGGCCCCTGGGCAGCAAAGGGCGGTGGCGGCCATGACGGGGTGCCCCATGTTTCAAGGATATGAAAGGCATCCCGGCCCAGGGCTATGGATTGATTGCCCAAACTTTTCTGAAACTTCAGAAACTGGCCCAGGGCATTGAGGGCCTGGACAACTCCATGGCCGCAGTCTGAATTTTGAACTGTATTTCCGTCAAAAACATCCATGGGTTTAAGAGACCGCCTGGACAACCGCATCCAGAATGGCGTGGGCCACCTTCTCCTTTGGCATCAAAGGCAGATCCGTGACAAGGCCGTCCCGGGTGAACAGTTTGACTTTATTGGTGTCTGCTTTGAAGCCGGAACCGGTTTTTCCCACAATGTTGGCCGCAATCATATCCAGGTGTTTTTTTTCCATCTTGCCCTTGGCATAGGTTTCAAGGTCACGGGTCTCCGCAGCAAAGCCGACCAGGTACTGATCTTTCCTCTTTTTGAGCCCAATGGCCTTTAAAATATCCTTGTTCTGGGTCAGTTCAAGGGTCATGTACCCCTGATCCTGATCCTGACCCCCGTTTTTTTTGATTTTATGGGCCTGGACAGACACGGGTTTGAAGTCCCCCACAGCGGCCACTTTAATAATGATATCAGCCTGGTCCAGAGATCCAAGCATGGCATCATACATCTGGTCGCAGGACCCCACGGACACGCGCTCCACGCCAACAGGGGGATCAAGGCTGACAGGACCGGATACCAGGATGACCCTGGCCCCTCTTTTTTCCGCAGCCCCGGCAATGGCATACCCCATTTTTCCCGAGGAGTGGTTGCTTAAAAAACGTACCGGATCAATGGGCTCAACCGTGGGGCCGGCAGAAACTAAAATGGTTTTTCCCTTCAGATCCTTTTTGTAAAAAAGCGCACAAGCCCGGTCAAAAATAAACCAGGGTTCAGGCAGACGCCCGGCACCTGCGGTTTTACAGGCAAGCACTCCTGAATCCGGATCCAGGATGTGAATACCGGACTCTTCCAGCAGATCCAGGTTCTTCTGCACTCTTATATTCTGGTACATATCCGTATTCATGGACGGGCAGATCAAAACAGGGCAGGTCATGGCCAGCATGGTGGTGGTCAATGCATCGTCGGCAATGCCGTGGGCCAGCTTGCCAATGAAGTTGGCCGTGGCAGGCGCGATGACGGCAAGAGCCGACTTTGACGCCACTTCAATGTGGGCCACCCCGGAACCGGGTCCTTCCCACAAATCCAGAAGCACCGGGTTTTCCGAGAGCACCTCAAAGGTGGCAGGCCCCACAAACCGGGTGGCGGCCCGGGTCATGGCCACCACCACATCGGCCCCGGCCTTTTTAAAAAGCCGGAGCAGTTCAACGCATTTATACGCGGCAATACCGCCGGTCACACCTAAAAAAACGTGTTTACCATTCAATGTCATCAAAAGGTCCCATCGTTTGTGGGATTTTGGGAGACGCCGCGCAGGGTCGGGGCGATGCCGATTTCAATATAGGTATAAATTTGTTCTTCACGGATTGAAATCACGGCACAGCGCGTGGCCTTTTGAAATACCATGATGGTGGTTTCAGGGGCTTTAATCCTGGAAATGACCTCCCAGTTGTCTTTTTCCATGTTTATGGAAAAGAAATTATAAAGGGAGTTTGACTCCACCCGCCCCTTGAGGCTAAGGATTCCGGATCTGAATCCGGGTGTTGAAACGATAACCGTGCGGTCTTTGATAATTTTCAGTTCCTTGGGAACCAGAACATCCTCAAAATCATAGTAAACAGCAACAGGTTTCTCCTTAACCTCCGGCTGGGGGGAGGACTGGACCTGTTTAGAGGCAGATGACCCCTTAAAAAGCCCGCACCCTGAAATAAAAATAAAGGCTGTAAATATTAGACACCCCCAACAAATTGCCGGCAGACAATGACGAATTTTCATTTAGTATTCTCCTGATTATTCGTTACAGCAAATGCTATGTTTTCTAAAACGAATCCTCTTAAATGTCAATTCAATGTCATTCACTTCAGTGCTGACGCATGAACATAAAACAGTCATGCACCTTGCCAGGATGTGCCGCTATTCAAGCAGATTTCCCACACGTTTAACCGCGCAAAAATCACCGCACATGGTACAAACCTCTTTTTCCCCAGGCTGGGACGAGTTGCGGTAAAGTCTTGCCTTTTCCGGGTCCAGGGCGCAGTCGAACTGTCCCTCCCAGTCCAGCGTACCCCGGGCTTTGCTCATTTTATGGTCGATAAGCCCGGCCCCTTTAAGACCCTTGGCCAGATCTCCGGCATGGGCCGCGATCCGGGATGCCATAATACCTTGTTTAACATCGTCTGCAGTGGGCAGCCGCAGATGTTCAGCCGGGGTGACATAGCACAAAAAGTCAGCACCATGCATGGCGGCCAGGGCACCTCCTATGGCTGACGTGATATGGTCGTAGCCGGGGGCAATGTCGGTAACCAGGGGGCCAAGCACATAAAACGGGGCATTGTGGCAAAGCTTTTTTTGCAGTTTCATGTTCATTTCCACCTCATGCAGCGGCACGTGGCCGGGCCCCTCAATCATGACCTGCACATTTTTTTTCCAGGCCTGCCGGGTCAGTTCCCCCAGGGTGATCAACTCCTCAATCTGGGGGGCGTCTGTTGAATCCTGTATGGCGCCAGGCCTGAGTCCGTCCCCCAGACTGATGCAGACATCATGAGCCTGGCAGATGTCCAGAAGCCGGTCAAAGTGTTCATAAAAGGGATTTTCATTGCCGGTTTTTTCCATCCATTCGAACAGGATAGCCCCGCCCCGGCTGACAATGCCGCACAGCCGGGGGTTGGTTTTTATGCTTTGGGCACATTTTTTGTTGAGTCCGGCATGGATGGTAATGAAATCAATCCCGTTGGCTGCATGGATTTCAACGGTTTCAAACCACTCTTCCAGGGTTATTTCCTGGGTGGGCTTTCCGGTACGGGTTAAGGTGTCATAAATGGGCACCGTACCGATCATCACAGGGATTTGTGCCACCAGACACTTGCGAAATTTTTCAGTGTCGCCGGATACGCTCAGGTCCATGACTGCGTCTGCCTGGTACTCCAGAGCCAACCGCGCCTTCTGGAGTTCCGCATCAAAACAGCAGACATCTTTGGATACGCCCAGATTGACGTTAATTTTGGTTTTAAGCCCTTTTCCCACGCCTGCGGCTTTCAGGTTTAAATGATTCTTATTGGCAGGGACAGCAATTGAGCCCTGGGCAATTCCCTCCATAAGATCCTGTTTTGAAATGGGTTCATTGGCGAGCACCTGTTCCATCTGCGGTGTGAGAATGCCTTTCCTGGCTGCATCCATCTGGGTCGTATATGACTGTGACATGTGTACATCTCCTATTTTATATCTATATTTTATGAAAGGGAAACTGAAACGGCGGGGCCGGGAGATGACAGATCGCTCTATACCAAAGCTTCAATCAAGTTTCCTACGCCGGTACGAGCCGGATCAGGTTCCAAGGGTTGAAGTTTTGAGCCAACTTCTCTCAGCTTTTACAAAAGCACCCCCATGATTAACTGAAATGTCAAATACTTGATTAAAAAGGTTCTGTCAATGGCTTAACCTTAAGATCAGATTGGCTGCAAGGTTAAAACAATGATTGAAAACCAATGGCGCCTGTAGTATTAATTTTATTTCATGGTTTTGGCGATATTTAACCATGGCGTCAAACAACTTCGAGACATTTTGCCTGGTTGTCATCCGGCAAATTAAATAATTTTTAATTTTATCCGAAGACGTTCATGAATAACAAAATGTTAAATACTGGCACAGGTTTTACGCTGTTGGAAACCCTTATCGTATTGGCGATCATGGTAATCGCCATGACTGTTGCAATCCCAAATATCATGCTCTGGTTGTCGAACTATCGCTTAAAAGCTGCGGCACGTGAGCTCTATTCCAATATGCAGAAAGCCAAGTCTGAAGCGCTTAAACGCAATTGCAGTGTAGGCATTACCTTTTCAACGGTGACTTTCCCGGCTCAGGGGGGAGGGTATACGATCTTTCTTGATAATGGTGATGGTGCAGGAACCGCTGATAACGCAGTACAAGACGGTGGAGAAGTGACGTTGTTACCGGTTGCCATGCCCCTAGGTTGCACACTTTATGAAGCCAGCTTTGGTGGTACATCAAGGACTGGCTATAATTCCCGTGGATTCCCCCTTGGTAACAGGACAGGTTCTGCAAGATTAAGGAACAATAATTCCGTTTGGTATGAGATGGCTTTGTCCAATTCCGGATATCCGAAAATACGAAAAAGTTATGACGGAACAAATTGGGAGTGAGGCAATCAGTGGAGGGGTAAACAAATAACAGGTGGGGAAATAATGAGAAAAAATATATCGCCATGCAGGGAAAATGCTGGCTTTACCCTGATTGAAGTTCTTGTTGTTCTTGCCATTTCCGGTATTCTTCTGGGAGGGGTTTACGCACAGTTCACGTCTCAACAGGCTAGTTACCAAGCCCAGGATCAGGTGGTGGAAATGCAGCAAAACCTGCGTGCCGGAATCAGCTATATGGCGCAGGAACTGCGCATGGCAGGATACGACCCTTACAGCTCAGGAAGGGCAGGTATTGAAACAGCAAATTTAACCACTGTTGTTTTTACTTATGTTGCTGATGATGACGGGTTGGATAACGACAATGCCGATGGTGACAATGACACCTCCACCGGTGCGGATGAAACGGGTGAATTACAAACCATCACCTTTGATTTATATGATGCCTATGGCGATGGAGATAATGATATCGGCAGGCAAGTCGGTGGAATTAAACGTGCTATTGCCGAAAATATTGAAGAGCTGGAATTTCGCTACCTTAACTCTGACGGCGCTGTGGTGACCAAACCGGATGACATAAAAACAGTACAGATTTCTCTTCTGGCCCGCGTGGGGAAGCCTGACCGTAATTTTTCCAGTAACAAGACCTACACCTCCGCATCCGGTGATGTCTGGGGACCTTACAATGACAGGTTCAGACGCCGCTTCCAGATTGTAACCATCTACCTCAGAAATGCGGAGATTTGACCCGTGAATAAGCAGCAAAGCCATAATGATGCTGGCTTCAGTCTTATTGAAGTGCTTGTTGCGCTGATGATTTTTAGCGTCGGCATTCTTGGCGTTTCTATGATGCAGTTATGGGCTATTCGGGGCAACAGCAGCGCCAATCGCCTGACTGAAGCCACGGTGTTCGGCAGTGACCAGATTGAACAAATGCTGTCCTGGGACTATAACGATGACAGGCTCAAATCAACCAATAACAATACCTATACGCTGTCCGATGGTAGTGGTACGATTGCGGATGGCGATCAGGCTGATAGCGATAACTTCTGTCATGCATATTGGCAGATCACCGACAATACACCGGTCACGGACAGTAAAACAATTGACGTTACAGTGTTCTGGAATCTAAACGGAGATCTGAAAAGTTTCAGCCTTTCGGCTGTCAAGGCCCAATAGTAGTGTGAGCTTTTTTTCAGGATAGATTCAACGAATTGAGGGAGATATGAAGCCACTTAATCATGTGAGCAACCAACAAGGTTTTGCTTTGATATCCGCAATTCTTTTTCTGGTCTTGCTGACAGTCATAGGGATTGCGGCGCTGAATACAACCAGCGTGGAACTGCAGATAACCGGGAACGACCGGATTTACAGAACGGATTTCTATAACCAGGAGATGTGCCTGGCTGCCGGGAAACTCAATTACAGAACCTGGCTTACGACTGCTTATCTGACATCAGATGAAAGCGCTGCCTATTTTCCGCAGGCGGGAACTGATGATAATGGTAACGGCATTACTGATGTCAGTGAAATCATCAAAAATGGTGAAGTCATCGGCAGCTACAGGGTTAGAAACAATGTTTCCACCGCGACCGACATCACCAACTGGGAAGACCTGAAGGACTTCGACAATGATGCTACCAAGCACCCGGCCAATCAGGTGCCGGTTCTGAATCACCGCGACAAACCCCTGCCGGGAAGCGGCTACGATCCCAACAATTTCGAAATCCGCCGTTTTACCATTACCGCCTATTCCGTTAAGGATGATCGCAAGGTGATCTTGCAGGAAGGCGTTTACAAGGTGTTCAACAAATATGAATAGGTTCTGTCCGGAAACGGATCAGTTAGCCTCTGGAGTTTCCGGATGCTAAATCAGGAGGAAAAAACATGAAAACCAGAGTGTTATTTCTATTGGGCCTGATTGCATGGGCATCGTTTGCCTTCGCGGAAGATGTAGATATTTACGGTGTCTCGAATATTGAGGTCAAGCCCAATGTCCTCATTATTCTGGATAACTCCGGAAGTATGAGTGAAAAAGATGTGTCCGGTGACCCTTATGATCCTGCAACCACTTATTCCGGTTCATACACCGCAAACAAAGTTTATATTAGCAGCGGGAGCGGACATTTTAGTAGCTGGAGCGGATACTTTGACAATATTAACTCATCAGGCTGGCAATGCAATGATGCTAAGAATGAGCTTCTTAGTGAAGGTAATTGGAGTGGTAAACTGGCCAAAAGTGGTGGTAACATATATTGTTCTGGTTATGGTTTTAGAAAAAGCTACGCGCTGGGCAACTATCTTAATTATGAAAATGCAGAGGGTGGTGACCGCACTCGCATGGAAGTAGCCAAAGAAGTTGTTGCCGATCTGATTATCGACAACATTGAGACCGTCAATTTCGGACTGATGGCCTTTAATTTCAACCAGGGAGGGTATATTATAGCTGACTGCGGGGCGACCCAAAACACCCTGATCGGTGATTATGACCCTGATACGGATAAAATGGCAGATACGTCTCAATCTGACTATGGGGCCGTCGGTGTGTTGAAATCAGATACCTGGACCCCGCTTGCAGAAACCATGGCTGAAGCCGGGCTCTATTTCGCTGGCAAAGGAAGCTGGTTTAACAGTGGCACCTATACTAGTCCCATAAAATACCGTTGCCAAAAAAACTACATCATTCTGGTCACGGACGGCGCGCCAACCATGGACGATGATAAGTTTGCGAGCAATAAGTATATCATAGACAGTTACCTGTCAGACGAACACAAGGATAACTATAACAGCAGTGGCTATCAGGATGATGCGAATGATAGTCACTATAGTTATTTGGATGATGTCGCCTATTTTCTTCAACACAATGATCTCTCCGACAAGGGCAGCACAGGCGATTTTGAAGACCAAAATATTACAACCTATACCATCGGATTTAAAGAAGATCTTGCTCTGCTTTCCAAGGCGGCAGAGCGCGGCGGCGGCGAATACTATCAGGCGTCAAATGCGGCAGCACTTGGCCGGTCCTTGAACACCATTATCTCCGCCATTGCGGAACAGAACGAAGTGTTCACTGCGGCTGCAGTGCCGGTTAGCCGCGCCAACAAGGCCTATGCCGGCAACTTTATCTATTACGGACTGTTTCAGCCTACCAACA
>NZ_JBFXHE010000121.1:0-10933 GCF_050177295.1 Desulfobacter sp. | reverse complement strand
CCTTTTACCTGCCCCATGGAACGAACTATATGGCGGCAAACCGTTGTGAAAAAATCGGCTTACGGTTTCTTTTTGTCCGTTTTTTTCTGCTGCTGTGCCTTGTGGGCATTGTCATCCGCTCCTTTGACATCCAGATTCTCCAGGGTCATACGCTTAGGAAAAAAGCTGAAAACACCTATGTCAGACGGATCACCATCCAGGGAGACCGGGGACTGATCCTTGACCGCCATTTAAATAAACTGGGCGCCAGCATTGAGGCTCCCAACATTGCCGCAGACCCCACCCAGATAAAAGATGCCCGGCAGGCGGCAGGTCAGCTGGTAAAAGTCCTTGGCGGCAGCCGGACTGAAATGGAAAAAAAACTTTCCCAGAAACGCCGGTTTGTGCTTCTGGCAAGCCGGGTGGCACCGGCCAAGGCCGACGAGGTAAAAAAGCTGAACATTGCCGGTATCTATACACCGGATAACTCCAAACGGTTTTACCCCAATCGGCGCCTGGCAGCCCAGGTCATTGGATTCACAGGCAAAGATGACCACGGCCTTGAGGGGCTGGAATTCTCATATAATAATTTCCTGAAAGGCCGGACCCTGAAGACCGAAGAATACAGGGACGGCCAGGGCACTGTCTTTGATACGGGGAAAAACAAGCGGGACGGCCTTAAGGGGGACACCATTGTTTTAACCCTGGATAAAAAAATTCAGTATTTCAGTGAGCAGGCCCTTGAACAGGCCGTGAAAGAACACCGGGGAAAATCGGGCATAGCCCTTGTCATGCAGCCCGCCACCGGTGAACTTCTGGCCGTGGCTCATTACCCGGAATTCAATCCGAACAACTATGGTGATTTCAGCCGGGACCGGTACAGAAACAGGGCAATGGCCGACGCCTTTGAGCCCGGTTCCATCATGAAGGTGATCACTGTGGCCTCGGCCATTGAACGGGGCATGTCCGCCACAACCGTTATCAATTGTGAAAAAGGCCGTTACCGCATAGGCAGATCCGTGATCCATGACACCCACCCCCATGAGTACCTGACCCCGGGCCAGATTGTCAAAGTCTCCTCCAACATCGGGGCTGCAAAAATTGCCCAGGATATAGGTCCCAAAGTCATGCACTATTATCTGAATGCCTTTGGATTCGGCACAAAAACCGGAATCAACTGCCCGGCAGAAAGCTCTGGCGTGCTTCTGCCCCTGAACCGCTGGACAAACATTGATGCCGTGGCCATCTCCTTTGGCCAGGGCATTTCAGTGACGGCGCTCCAGCTTGTAAGTGCAGTATCAGCCATCGCCAACGGCGGAAAACTGATGAAGCCCCTGCTGGTTAAAAAGATCCTTTCCAATTCAGGTGAGGTGATCCAGGAAAATGAACCCTGTGTGGTCCGCCAGGTTATTTCTGCCAAAACTGCGGGGATTGTAAAAGAAATGATGGCCACAGTGGTCCAGAAGGAAGGGACAGGGACCATGGCAGCCATCCCCGGCTACCAGGTGTGCGGCAAAACCAGCACAGCCCAGAAAGCAGCCGAAGACAAAAAAGGATACTCCAATTCCAGCTTTACTGCGGCATTTGCAGGCTTTGCCCCCTTTGATAACCCGGCCCTGGCCATTCTGGTGGTGGTGGACGAACCCCAACCCAATCATTACGGCGGCATTGTGGCGGCACCGGCTTTCAAGGATATCATGAGCCGGTCCTTTAACTATCTGAATATTGCCCCCAGCACAGACATGGTGGCGGCATTGCCCCGGGAGAGGTCCCATGCAGTTGACTGAAATCCTGAACACAACTGACGTCGTGCTCACGCCTGACCAGGAACAGGCAGGCATTGGCGGCACCGCCATCACCGATATTACCTGCGATTCCAGGCAGGTGGTACAGGGCGCTTTATTCATCGCCGTAGACGGCCACACCGCAGACGGCCATGATTATATTGCCCAGGCCCTTGACAACGGGGCTGCCGCTGTACTGGCCCAAAAAATCCCCAAAGGGCTGCCCCGGGAACAGGCCCTGCGTATTCTTCTTTCAACGGACACCCGCAAAGATACGGCCATTGCCGCTGCAAATTTTTTCGGTCATCCATCACAAGATCTGGTGCTGGTAGGCATCACCGGGACCAATGGTAAAACCAGCATTACCTGGCTTTTGGAACAGATTTACCAGAGCTGCGGGATCACCTGCGGCGTCATCGGCACGGTAAATATCAGATATCCAGGCACCACCATTGACAACCCTGTCACCACACCGGATGCGGTGTGCCTGCAAAAAACCATGCACAACATGAAACTTGCCGGTGTCACCCATGTCATCATGGAGGTATCCTCCCACAGCCTGGACCAGCACCGGGTGGATGAATGCAATTTTAATGCGGCCGTGTTCACCAACCTCACCCAGGACCATCTGGATTACCATGATGGTCTGGAAGATTATTTTGCCTGCAAGAGAACCCTGTTCACCGGGCATTTGGGCCCCTTTGGGGACGGAACCCGGGGTAAAGCCGTTATCAACATTGACAATGCATATGGCACCCGGCTGGCAGACAGTCTTGATCTGCCCGTGATCCGGGTCAGCGCAGACCATCAGGCCGATATCAGGGCAATTAACGTCACAGACGACATCCATGGTCTGAAAGCCACCCTGGATTTCAGCGGTGTACAGGCAACCATGCACTCAGCACTCACGGGCCGCTTCAACCTGGAAAACATCTTATGTGCGGCAGGCGCGGCTTTAGCCACAGGCATCTGCCCTGAATCCATTGCCAGGGGTATTGCCGGCCTTGAACGGGTGCCGGGCCGGCTTGAAAAACTTTCCTGCGAACTGAACCGGCATATCTTTGTGGATTATGCCCATACACCCGATGCCCTTGAATCCATCCTGAAAACCCTGGCCGGCCGGGCCCCTGCCCGGCTGATCACGGTGTTCGGGTGCGGCGGGGACAGGGACCGTACCAAACGCGGCCCCATGGGAGCCATTGCCTGCAGATACTCGGACATCGCCATTGTCACTTCGGACAACCCGCGAACCGAAGACCCGGACGCCATTGTGGACGAAATCCTAGACGGTATCCGTGCCCAGGGGTTCAATCAGATTGATCCTTGGGGATCAGATGCCGGTAAAAAAGGATATACCCGGATGACTGACAGGGCCAAAGCGTTGGCCCTGGCCGTTCAGATTTCAAAACCCCGGGACATTATCGTGGCCGCAGGAAAAGGCCATGAAACCTACCAGGTCACCCATGCAGGCACCATTCATTTTGACGACAAGGAACACTTAACCCTGGCCTGCACCCAGGCATTGACGCCAAGGCCATGGCATCTTGCGGATCTTTCCTGCGCCCTTGGGTGTGAGGCCGTAACCGTTTCGGGACAAAAAATTGGGGCAGATGCCAGGACAACAGTTTTCAAAGGCATCAGCACCGATTCAAGAACCATCTCCCCGGATATGGTATTTTTGGCTGTGCCAGGGGAGCGTTTTGACGGGCACAGCTTTATTCCGGACCTGGCGGAAAAGGCAATTTCCGCTTTTATTGTCAGGCAGGGTTACTTAGACACCCTTGATTTAAATCAGAAACATCTGATGGACAACAGCCGGATCTGTTTTTTCCAAGTGCCGGACACCCTGGTTGCCCTGGGGCGCCTGGCCCGGTATCACCGAATGCGTTCAAATGCGCGGATTGCCGCCCTGACAGGCTCCAACGGAAAAACATCCACCCGGAAAATGGCCGAAGATATCTTTTCACAACACCATGACACCCTGGCCACCCGGGGGAACCTGAACAATGAAATCGGCCTGCCCCTGACCCTGCTCAGACTGGCAGATATCCATGAATGGGCCGTGGTGGAGATGGGCATGAGCAACCCGGGTGAAATGGCCCGGCTTTCCGCCATTGCCCGGCCCGACCTGGCACTTGTCACCAACACCCATGGTTCGCATATGCAAGGTGTGGGCTCACTGGATAATGTGGCCCGGGCCAAAGCTGAAATTTTTGAAAGCCTGAACCCCGGCGGCACAGCCATTATTTTTGCCGATGACCCACGGCGTGACATCCTTGTCCAGGGGGCAAGGAAAAACGCGGGGACAGCCAAAGTAATGTTTTTCGGCACCCAGCCCAACAGCGATCTCCTTTTGTCAGAAATCAGCTTCACAGACCATGGCATTGCCTTTTCCCTTGCCATGGACGGGAATGCCCGCCAATACACGGTCCCCTCCCCGGCAGCGTTCATGGCTTTTAATGCAGCCGCAGCCGCAGCCCTGGCCAAGGCCGCAGGCATTGATGAAACAGATATCGCCCAGGGGCTTGAAGCCTTTGTCCCGGTCAAGGGCAGAATGGATTTAAAGCATCTTGGCAACGGCCTGCATCTCATTGACGACACTTACAATGCCAACCCCTGTTCCATGGACCAGGCCCTGAACGTCTTAAACCGGATGGCCGGCACGAACCGGGGCATTGCCGTACTCGGAGACATGCTGGAACTGGGAGATCAGACCCAACGGCTTCACCGGCAGGTGGGTCATCTGGTGGCAGCGCTTTCACCGGCAAAGCTTTTGCTCTTCGGCACCCAAGTCGCCCGGATCCGGGAGGGCGCTCTGGAAAAAGGATACCCGGATGCACGCATCGTCATGGGATCCAAACAGGAACTGGGGGAGACCCTTAAAAAATTAACAAAACACGAAACCTGGGTACTGATTAAAGGTTCCAGAGGAATGGCCATGGAAACGCTGATCCCGGTACTTGAAGAAATACCTGCTGAAAGGGCGGACTGATCCAATGTTTTACCAGTTTTTATACCCGCTGCACGAACACTATACCATTTTCAATATTTTCCGGTATATCACCTTCCGCACCATATACGGAGGACTGACCGCCTTTATCATCTGCTTTATTCTCGGCCCCTTTGTGATCCGGCAGCTGCAGGTCATGCATTTCGGCCAGATCATCCAGACCGACGGACCCCAGTCCCATTTAAAAAAACAGGGCACCCCCACCATGGGGGGCATCATGATTTTGTTTTCCATTTTTGTTTCCACCTTTTTATGGGGAAACTTCACCAACCACTATGTGGGGATATTGCTGCTCGCCACGCTGCTTTTCGGTTCCATCGGTTTTATTGACGACTACCTGTCGCTGTTGAAAAAAAGGAATATGGGATTCACGGCCAGGGGAAAATTCCTTCTCCAGATCCTTTCGGGCCTGCTCATCGGTTTTCTGATTTACAACAGCCCGGACTTCAATGCCGTGCTCACGGTACCGTTTTTCAAAAAAGTGGCCATCAATTTAGGCATTTTTTATATCCCCTTTGCCTGCCTGGTCATTGTGGGCACATCCAATGCCGTGAACCTGACCGACGGACTGGACGGGCTGGCCATCGGCCCCTTTATCGTGGCATCGGTGACCTATATGCTGTTTGCCTATGTGGCCGGCCATGCCCAGTTTGCCCAGTATCTGCATGTCCGGCACATTCCCGCAGCCGGGGAAGTCACCGTAATCTGCGGCATCCTGGCAGGTTCCGGCATGGGGTTTTTGTGGTTCAATGCCCATCCGGCCCAGATTTTCATGGGCGACACCGGCTCCATTCCCCTTGGGGCCATCCTGGGCACCATTGCCGTGGTCACCAAACAGGAGATCATGCTGGTGCTGGTGGGCGGGCTTTTTGTCATGGAAGCAGTTTCCGTAATTCTTCAAGTCTCCTATTTTAAAATTACCCACGGCAAGAGAATCTTCAGAATGGCACCGCTGCACCACCATTTTGAATTAAAAGGCTGGCATGAATCCAAGGTGATTGTCCGGTTCTGGATTATTTCCATCTTCCTGGCTGCCCTATCCTTAAGCACATTGAAAATAAGATAAAATGCTCAATTTTCCTGACACATATGAACTGGTTGTGGGCTTAGGGGTCTGCGGGATTTCCATGGCCCGGTTTTTGAATTCCCGGGGCCACTGCGTGGTGGCCACGGACATTGACGGGACAAAGACCAGAGAAGCTGCGTCCTTAAAAGAACTGGGGATTCCGGTAAGAATCGGCAGCCATGGCCAGAAGATGTTTGACAAGGCGTCCGTCATTATTCCAAGCCCCGGCATTCCCTTAGACATGCCGTTTATCAGGTCGGCCAAGGCCAAGGGCGTGCCTGTAAAAGGGGAACTGGATATTTTCGCCCTGTACAACACCACGCCAGTGATCGCAATAACAGGCACCAACGGGAAAACCACCACCACGGAACTTGTGGCAGCCATGCTTGAGGCATCAGGGATTTCCTGCTTTGTGGGCGGAAATATCGGCACCCCCCTGGTGGAATATCTCATGCAGGACAGCCCAAAGGATGTTATTGTCGCCGAAGTCTCTTCCTTCCAGCTTGATCTTACGGATATTTTCAGGCCTGATACGGCGGCCCTTCTCAATATTGCCGAGGATCACCTGGACCGGTATCCGGATTTTGCGGCTTACGCCGATTCAAAATGGTCTGTTTTCAAAAATATGACAGCTCTGGATACTGCCGTGGTTAACACCTCCATCAAAGAGTTTTCAACACGGACTAAAGCCATTTGCGCCGGTATCCTTGAATTTTCATCCGCCTGCCCTGTGACCCGGGGGGCAGGTGTTCACAAGACGGGAATTGATATCCGGACCCAAAAAATCAATGACACCCTTGCCGCGGACACACTGGCCAGGCTTCCCGGCATCCATAACAGGGAAAATGTTGCGGCAGCCGCGCTTGCTGCACTGACTTGCGGTGCTACCATGGCAGGGATCAGGCAGGCCTTAAACGAATTTACCCTGTCAGACCATCGCATCGCTTTTGTCCGGGAGGTTGACGGCGTCCGCTTCTACAACGACTCCAAAGCCACCAACGTGGATGCCGTGTTGCGCGCCCTGGAATCCTTTGAATCCAATGTCGTTCTTATTCTCGGAGGCAGGGAAAAGGGCCTGGATTTTGCCCCCCTGGTGCCTGAAGTAAAAGCCCGGTCCAAGGCGGTTATCGGCATGGGCGAAGCTGCCGGTCATGTGATGGAAACCTTTGAAGGCATCTGCCCCGCATACGCCTGCCCGGACATGATCTGTGCCGTTAACAAGGCGGTTTCCCTTTCAGAAAAAGGCGATGTGGTGCTTTTATCCCCGGCCTGCGCAAGTTTTGATCTCTATGCCAATTATCAGGAACGGGGAAAAGACTTTTCCCGCGTTGTCAACGCGATAATTCCGGGAGAGACGGTCGGTCATGGCTAATACCTTAGGTGCCCGGGAATACATCCCGAATCGTCTCCATCCCTTTTTCAGGGAAAAAACCATTCTTTTCCCGGTGCTCATTCTCACCGGCATCGGCCTGGTCATGGTGTACTCGGCTTCCTGCGCCATTGCCATGGATGAGTATAACACCCTGTTTTATTACCTGAAACGCCAGGCCATATTCCTGTTTGCAAGTCTTTGCATCATGTTTGTCACCGCCTCTTTGCCTTACAAACTTTACAAAAAAATGGCCTATATCATCCTGTTTGCAGCCATCGGCATGCTGGTTGCCGTTCTTATCCCGGCTTTGGGCATTAAGGCCAATAATGCCCGGCGCTGGCTTAATTTCGGGCTGTTCGCATTCCAGCCCGCGGAATTTGCCAAACTTGCCATGATTCTTTTCATGGCCTACTCCCTGTCCAAAAAACAGGAAACAGGAAAACTGCGGGAATTTGCCATTGGTGTTGTACCCCATGCCATGTTGTTCAGCCTCATGGCCGTACTCATCCTGTGCCAGCCCGATTTCGGCACCATCGTGGTCATGGGCATGATCTGCTGGGGAATGATGTTTACTGCGGGCGTACCTTTACTATACCTGCTCACCCCGTTGCCGCTGATTATACCTGTGGTGGCATACTTTCTGGTTTTCAAGGTCAGTTACCGGCTTGAGCGGATCATCGGATTCCTGCACCCCTGGGATGATCCCCTTGGCAACGGGTTCCAGCTCACCAACTCCCTTAAGGCCTTTGGGTCGGGCGGCCTGTTCGGCAAGGGTATCGGGCTTTCCATGCAAAAAATGCACTTTCTGCCCGAACCCCATACGGATTTTATCTTTTCCATAATCGGCGAGGAACTCGGCCTTATCGGGGTGACAGCCATCCTGGTGCTTTACGGACTCATCCTTCACACCGGTACCCGCATTGCCCGGCAGGCAGATACCTTTTTCGGGGCCGTGACAGCCACGGGCATCACCTTGTACCTTGGATTTCAGGTCATCATCAACACGGGCGTGACCTTAGGCGTACTGCCCACCAAAGGTCTGACCCTGCCCTTTATTTCCTACGGCGGGACATCCCTGATCATCAATCTGGCAGCCATGGGAATTTTAATGAACATAGGAGCGTCGGCAAACCATGGCAGCAAATAATCAGGCAGCAAATAAACATGTCATCATCGCCGGCGGAAAAACAGGGGGCCATCTTTTCCCGGGCATTGCCGTGGCCCAGGCCCTGATGGAAAAAGACCCAACCACCAAAATCCTTTTTGTGGGCACCCGCGCACCCTTTGAAACAGACACCCTTGCCCGGTACGGATTTGCCCATAAATCAATTATCGCACGCCCCATTAAAGGGAAAAACATATTTGCCAAGACCTGGTCAGCCAGCCTTGTGGGCATCAGCCTGGTCCAGGCCCTGGCCATCATCATTATGTTCAGGGCCGATTTCATCCTGGGCGTAGGCGGATTTTCATCCTTTGCCCTGGTTCTGGCCGGGCGTATCCTTTTCAGGAACACGGCCATCCATGAGCAGAATGCCTTTCCCGGCATGACCAACCGCATGCTGGCAAAAATTGCCCGGACCCGGTTTATCTCCTTTAAAGAAACCAGGGGCATGCCGGAAAATGACACCACATTTCTGGTGGGCAACCCTGTACGCCGCCCTTTACCCACGCCTCTGGAAAAGGAGAACACAGATGAAAGTGTGCTTAACCGGATAAACCCGGATGATTTTCTCATTCTCGTCACCGGCGGCAGCCAAGGGGCAGCCTCCATCAACGAGGCATTCACGGATGCCGTGGCAATGATGGAAGATACGCACCGGCTTTTCATCATCCACCAGACCGGGAAAAACGCCGAGGCACAGATACAGCAATTTTACAGGGCCAGGGAAATCCGGCACCGGGCCGCAGCCTTTTTCTACGATATGCCTGCCATCCAGGACCGGGCAGACCTGGTCATCAGCCGGGCCGGGGCGGGCACGGTGTCAGAGCTGTGCATCAAGGGGAAACCCGCCATCCTGGTCCCCTACCCCCATGCGGCAGACGACCACCAGACCGCAAACGCCAGGTACCTGGCTGACCAGGGCGCCTGCATCATGTTTGCGGACAAAGACCTGACAGGTGAAACCTTATTGGCAGCCATTGAGGACCTGCAACACAATACAGATAAAAGATTTGAAATGGCGGACACCATGACGGCCCTTGCCATGCCCCACGGGGCAGACCTCATTGCCAGGCACATTCTGGAGACGGATGTTTCAAAAAGGAATGAAAATGTACCAGCATGATTACCACATACATTTTGTAGGCATCGGCGGCATCGGCATGAGCGGCATTGCCGAACTACTGTTAAATCTTGGCTACACCATATCCGGGTCCGATCTCAAGCTCTCCCACATCACGGACCGTCTCAAGGCCAAAGGGGCCGTGATTTACAAGGGCCATGCCAAGGAAAACATCAAGGATGTCAACGTGGTGGTGACCTCTTCGGCCATTGCCTCCCAGAACCCGGAGGTGATCAAGGCAAAAGAACTGGGCTGTCCCATCATCCCCCGGGCTGAAATGCTGGCCGAGCTCATGCGCATCAAATACGCCATTGCCGTGGCAGGGGCCCATGGAAAAACCTCCACCACAGCCATGATCTCCCAGATCCTGAACACCGCCGGACTTGATCCCACAGTCATCATCGGCGGCCTGCTCCAGGGGCTTGACACCAATGCCCTGCACGGTTCCGGCGAATTTATTGTAGCCGAGGCCGATGAAAGCGACGGATCATTCCTTAAATATGCCCCCTCCATTGCCGCTGTGACCAACATTGACCTGGAACATCTTGATTTTTATAAAGATATTGAAGAGATAAAAGACAATTTTGTCCGGTTCATCAACTCCGTTCCTTTTTACGGCCTTGCCATCCTGTGCCTGGACAATCCCCATATCCAGGACATTCTGCCCAGGATCACGGTGCGGCACATCACCTACGGCCTGACAGCCCAGTCCGGACTGCAGGCACGACACATCCGGTTTGAAAACGGTAAATCCCTGTTCAATGTATTCAAGGGACAACAGGATCTGGGCCAAATCCTTTTAAACATCGGGGGCCAGCACAATATTCTCAATGCCATGGCCGGCATTGCCACGGGCCTGGAGCTGAACATCCCCTTTGACATCATCAAAAAGGCATTGGAAGAGATCAAGGGCGTCAAACGCCGCCTGGAAATCAAGGGAGACGCCAAGGGCATCACAGTGATGGATGACTACGGCCATCACCCCACAGAGATCAAGGCCACATTGACAGCGGTCAGGGAAAGCTATCCGGACAAACGGATTATTGTGGCGTTCCAGCCCCACAGATACACAAGAACAAAGGCGTTGTTCCAGGAGTTCACCCGGGCTTTTTATCAGTCTGACATACTCATGGTGCTGCCCATCTACCCAGCTTCGGAAGCCCCCATTGAAGGCGTGGATTCGGAAAAACTTGTGGCAGGTATAAAGGCCCACGGACACAAGGATGCCTGCTTTGCCCCGGATTTCACCCAGGCCTTGTCCATCCTCACCCATAAGGCAAAACCGGGGGATATGGTGCTTACCCTGGGGGCCGGCGATGTATACACCCTTGGGGAAATACTGGTGGAGATTTTGTAACCCATGGGCAAAAGCTGCGACATAAAAAAAATATTCGCTCCCTTTGCGCCTGAAATGCACAAGGCCATGGACCGGTACACCAG
>NZ_JBFXHE010000120.1:0-10951 GCF_050177295.1 Desulfobacter sp. | reverse complement strand
TCCGATCTTTCAGCGCTATTCTGCATGTGGGCGGGGAAAAATTTTTCCTAAGCCTGTTTGACAGCCACGGCAATTACAGAGGCCAGCGGCATAATTCAGGGTGTGCTGCCGGCACCGGTGCATTCCTCGACCAGCAGGCCGGACGGATTCATCTGCAGGGATCGGCAAATATTTCATCCCTGGCCCTTGAAAACAGGGACCAACGCCCGGATATTGCCACCCGGTGCGCGGTGTTTGCAAAGACAGATCTGATCCATGCCCAGCAGCAGGGCTATGATCTTAAACAGATCTGTGACGGGCTTTGCTACGGGCTTGCCCGAAATATTGCCAACACCTTGTTCAAGCAGGATATCCCTACAAAAGACATCATATTCTGCGGCGGTGTTTCCAAAAACAATGCCGTTAAAAAACATCTTGAATCCATTATCGGCAAATCCCTTGTCAAAGGCGAACATGCCCTGGTTTACGGGGCCATGGGCGCAGCACTGTGTCTTGCTGATGAAATAACGAAATCCCACGTTCCTGCCCGGTCATTGAATGATATCAGCACGTTTTTCCTGGACCGAGAAAAAACAAAAGGTTTGCTTAATCCGGCCCTTGATCTTACCCTGTCTGATTATCCTGACTTTTCATCCGTTACACCCCTTGATTTTGAATCCGTTGAAATTGAACTTTTCAAACCCATTGGTTGCGGCTCTGCGATTAAAGGCTTTTTAGGGCTTGATGTGGGTTCCACCAGCACCAAAAGTATCATTACCGATCAGGATGGTGAGCCGGTTGCCGGATTTTATACCCAAACCGCATCAAGACCTGTGGAAGCTGTCCAGCGCATATTTAAGGCCTGTGATCATCTAATGGTTGAAAAAAAGGTTGTTTTCCGGATACAGGGGTGTGGAACCACAGGTTCCGGCCGGCGCATTTCCGGTAAAATCATTGGTGCGGACCTGGAACCCGATGAGATCACGGCCCATGCCACCGCAGCCGTGAATCTTCACCCGGATGTGGATACCATCATTGAAATCGGGGGCCAGGATGCCAAGTTTACCCTCGTAAAAAACGGCCAGGTTACGTCATCGGTCATGAATGCGGTATGTGCCGCAGGTACCGGCAGCTTTATTGAGGAACAGGCCATGCGCCTTAACTGCCCGTTATCCGAGTATTCCCACAGAGCAGAGGGCATTGCGGCACCTGTATCCAGTGACCGGTGCACTGTTTTCATGGAAAGGGATATTAATTATTTTTTTGCCGAGGGGTATGGAAAAAACGAAATTCTGGCATCTGTACTTCATTCGGTACGCGATAACTACCTGACCAAGGTCGCCAATATTGCCCAGATCGGTGACCGGGTCGTGTTCCAGGGGGCCACTGCCCGAAACCGGGCACTTGTGGCAGCCTTTGAGCAGAAATTGAATAAGCCCATCCATGTATCCCGGTACTGCCACCTCACCGGTGCCCTTGGCATTGCCCTGATGGTCAGGCAGATGAAGGAAAAAGGCGAACTGTCCCAATCGGGCTTTAGGGGTTTTCATCTGTGGAAAGAAACAATTCCTGTGCGTCAGGAGGTTTGCCGGCTTTGCACCAACCAGTGCAAAATCACCATTGCCGAAGTTAAAGGAGAAACTCTTGCCTATGGATTTTTGTGCGGCAGGGATTACCAGACTAAAAAACGAGTTAAGTCTTCCGGTCTTTATGATCTTTTCGAACTTAGAAAAACGGTACGCCCCAAGCCCCTGCCCGGGCGACCTGTCTTGAAAAACAATGGGAAAAATATAACCATCGGCCTTCCCAATGCCCTTCACATGGTCCAGGACCTTGATTTCTGGCAGATTTTTTTCAATGAAATAGGATTACCTGTGAAGATCAGCCGCAATTGCACTGATCCTGTCAAACAGGGCAAACAGATTGCCGGAGCCGAATTCTGTGCGCCTGTCCTTGCGCTGCATGGTCATGTGCGCTTTCTTGAGGATAAATGCGATTATATTTTTCTGCCCTTTTATTTTGAAGACAAAACCAGTGAAAAAGGTTTACGACGTCACCACTGCTACTATACCCAGTTTGCACCGTCAGTTTTAAGCGCCTTGACAAACCAGGGCAAAATACTGTCTCCCATAGTCAGATATCTGTATACAAGCTTTCATACAAAAATGCAGCTATATGACACATTTAAAGAAATCAACACAGATCTCTCCTTTATTGACATATCTTCTGCCTGGGATCGGGCCCTATCTGGCCAAAAAAGCATGGAGAGCGCCCTTGCCGGGCTGTGGGCGTCCCAAGGATCTGACAGCAGAGCGAATGTGCTGCTGCTTGGCCGTCCATATACGGTTTTATCTTCTGCCATGAACAATAATATCCCAGGCATTTTTGCCAATCTGGGCATAAAAACATTCTTCAATGACATGATTGATCTGGAAGGCATTGATTATTCGCCCATTGAACCATTGCTTAAGCAGATTCACTGGAAACATGCGGCCCAAAATCTAAAAGCCGCTTTCGTTGCCGCCACAACCCAAAACCTCTATCCGGTTTACATTTCATCTTTCAGATGTGCGCCTGATGCCTTTGCCGTGGATTACTTCAAGGAGATCATGGCATCGGCAAACAAGCCTTATCTTTTGCTGGAACTAGATGAACACGACTCCAGTGTGGGATATGAAACCCGTATTGAGGCTGCTGTCAGGGCTTTTGAAAATCACAGGCAACAGGATCAGCCCGCTCAAACCATAGATGCGTCTTTATTTACCCCCAAATTTGATAAAACCATTGAACAGAAAACAGTAATTTTCCCCAACTGGGATGCCATCACAGGCCACCTCATTGTCAATATCATCAAAAATGAGGGGTACAATGCCATATTGATGGAAGAGAGCCAGGAAACCCTCAAAAATGCACTTTTGACAAATACCGGCCAGTGCCTGCCTTTAAATGCCGTGGCATCTGGTTTTATCCATACCGTTAAAAAAAACGGGCTTGCCCCGGAAAACACGGTGTTATGGCTGAATCAATCCGATATTTCCTGCAATATAAAAATGTACCCCTACCATATCCAGAAAATTCTTACCCGCCATGGAAAAGGTTTTGAGAAAGCCAGGGTCTACTTAGGGGAACTTTCTCTTTTTGACCTGGGGCTCAAGGCGTCAACCAACACCTATTTTGCCTATATGTTTGGCGGACTTTTCAGGAGCATCGGCTGCAGAATCAGGCCCTATGAGATAAATAAGGGGCAGACCGATACGGCGTTGTATACCGTCTGTTCCATCATGGGCACGGCATTTCTCACGGGCGGATCAAAGGAAAAAGCCCTTAAGGAGATCATGTCCATATTTGAACAGATCCCTGTGAAAAAAGAGACACGACCCAAGGTGGGAATATTCGGGGATCTGTATGTCAGGGACAACCGGATAATGAACCAGAATTTGATCCAGTTCATTGAGGATAATGGCGGAGAGGTGGTGACCACGCCTTATTACCAGTATGTAAAAATCATAGCCAATGCCTATTTTAAAAAATGGTTCAAGGAGGGCAAATACCTAAGCCTGATTTCAAACAAGGCCCTTCTGGCAGCCGTAAAAACAATGGAAAAAAAATATTATCCATTTTTTGCGCCGTTTTTCAATGAAACAGAACTCAGTGTGAATGCATCTTATGACCATATCCTTGAAACTTACGGCATGCTGCCCGAGCATACCGGCGAATCCATGGATAATCTGCTCAAAATCCACTATATTGTAAATGAACATCCGGATCTGGCACTTCTGGTGGCTGTCAATCCGGCATTTTGCTGTCCAGGCCTTGTCACCGAGGCCATGGCCTCACAGATTGAAAAAAAAGTCGGGGTGCCGGTCATCAATATTACCTATGATCTGTCCGGAGGCAACAAAAATAAGGTGGTGGTGCCTTTCTTGAAATATTTAAGAACCCCCCCCTATTCCAAGAACCGGATGGCCTTTGTCTGTGTCTGACGCTTAGCCGGCAGGTACTCCTTGATTTCAGGATATCTTTTTATAAAGTCATTTTGAAATTCAATGCGTTTGACATTGAACCGGCTGTGGGAGTCAACAGCCCTGCGGTAACGCAGATAGTATTCATCATAATTTTTTAGGTGGGCCGCACTTTCCTCCTTGGTTATGGCGTCGAAATTCTGGTAACAGAAACGCAGCAGAATTTCAAAATTATCCAGATAGTTTTCAAGGCTTTCAAAGTACTGAATCACGATGCGGTTATTGTAGTATTTTTTGATTTCATACACCCATTGCAGATCCTTTTTAAGAAAAAAACCGCGATGCCTGTCCACGAACTCAACCATTTGTTTAATGGCGGCCTGGTTATCATAAATAGTCTGGCGAAGTTCGCCCATAAATACAATAATTTGCTCAAGCTTATTTGTTTTTGACTGAACCTTGGACTGCTGCTCAAATTCAACAAAATCCTTATCCAGGTTATGGGTGGTCTGTTTAAGGATTTCACTGTAGCGAATAAGCTGCCGGGTAACAGGAGGCAAATTCACATATTTATATTTTGCATTCATTTTGGAATAAATAAAGATTTCGCCGGCAGTTACAAGGGAAAAGCAGGCCAGAAAAATCAACAACAAAATTAGGCTGTTACCTTTTCTGGATTTAACTATGAAATACGGGGTGGTTACAGGCGCTGCAAATACAATTGCAGCCCACCATTTAGGAAGGCTTCGATGTTTGCATTCTAAGAATATCAGGCCGGATAGAATAAAAATAAAAGGGAAATAAATATAATACACGCGTTAAAATTTCCTATTGGGGTTAATTTTTCCTATGGGTCTTAATGGTATAACCAAAGCCGTCAGATTGCAGTGTAACAGCACCCATCAGATCCGTTCGAAAAACGATGATCCTGTTTCGTCCATACCGCTGTAAAACCGTCCGGCAGGGGAACTTATGTTTGTTCATATATCCGCATGATATTATTACGCCTGCCGGGCTTACTTTATCAAGAAAAATTTTACTTGAACTGGAACAGCTGCCATGGTGGGGTGCCATAAGGATATCGGATTTAAGCCTGAAATTCTTTGTATGCGCAAGTTCCCTTTCCCTTTTCCCCTCAATATCGCCTGGAAAAAGCATGGAAAAAGATAAAAAATCGAGCCGGGTAACAAGACTGTTGTTATTGCGGTTGTCAGCCAAGTCGCCGCTTTTTCTGCCAAGAATACTTATCTTGACCTGATCCCATGAAAACCGGCTGGGATCAGAGTCAGGGACATGAATTTTGATACCTTTTTTTTCAACGGTATGCATTATATTTTCAAAAAAAGCAGATGAAAACGTATCATGATTTTTTATCCATTGTCTGACCCTGAAGTTTTCGAAAATAAAATAAAGGCCATTCATGTGATCAGAGTCCGGATGTGTCAAAATGACTGCATCAAGTGCCAGAATCCAGTTCTTCCACAAGAAGGGACCCACAATATACCGGCCGGTGTCAAAACTGGAACGTCCGCCAAATCCTCCGGCATCAATGAGCAGGGTTTTTCCGTCAGGTGCAATGATAACAGCTGCATTGCCCTGCCCTACATCTAGGGTATGCACCACAAGTTTTCCCGGATAAAATCTTTTTAACACCCCCTGGCCTGTGGATACCATGCCTGCCACAGTCAGAAGAAAGGTCAGGTATATCAACGCCTTGTTCTTTTCCATAATTGCAAATCCAATGCAAAGTATCAGTGCATAATAGATAATAATTTCAATTGGACGTGGTGTAACAACCCTGGCCCAGGTCCAGTCAAAACCGGTAATCCAATGAATAGCCTGGAGACAATATGAAAGAATGTGGACATCTAACGTTAAAAAAAATTGGGACAGGCCAGGCAGAAAATCCATAAACATCAGTCCTGCCAATCCCAAGGGAAGGCATAAAAAGCCGATTACAGGAACCATGATAAGGTTAGTCCCCACCTGGACCATGGGAAAGATATTGAAATAAAAGGCGGTTACAGGGGCTGCGCCAATTCCTGCAAACACGGTTGTAAAAATCATTAAAGAAACCCTTTTGATCCATTTATTTTCAGGCATGCCCAAGGTTTTCCCAAGGAAAATAAAACCTGAGATAATAAAGAAAACACAGGCAAATGAGAGTTGAAAAGAGATGGAGAATAAGGCCCCGGGATTAATAATAAGAATCAGACTTGCAGCAACGTAAAGGGTGTTTAAAGGATCTTTTTCCTTTTCCATGAGAAAGGCCGTTAAAAAGACCGCTGTCATGATCAACGCTCTTTGGGTAGATGGTGAAAACCCGGCAAAAAAGGCATAGGCAGTCAAAGGCAAGAGAATTAGAACCCCTGCTGTTTTTTTTGCACGGCCTGTTATGACATAAGAGGGTTGCCGGTTTAATATAAATATAAAAATAGAAAAAAAACCAAGTCCGACAAGGGACATGTGCAAGCCTGAAACAGCTAAAATGTGTGAAAGCCCTGCTTTGGAAAAATTATCACGGATTTTTTCATGAATCATCTCTTTTTGCCCGGTAACCAGAGCTGTAAGCACAGCCCTGGCCTGGTTGGAAAAAAAATCAGGCGGCCTGTCATCTGTAATTTTGGCGGCTTTGGCAACATTGTTCGAAAAGCGGCCCTGGGTCCTTTGCAGAAATCGCATGCCCCGGGCAAATAAACTGCTGTTAACCTTGCCTGTCTGCACAATGGTGTTCGAATTTGCATAAATGCTCCCGGTTATGCCTCGAAGACGCATCCTGAATTCATAATCATACCCACCGGGGTTGAAAAAATTGCGTATGGCCCTGATTTTTGAAGTAACAATAATGTGTTCGCCAAAAAACAGGGACGGTACAGGTTGGGTGTTGGAATCATGGTACAGGGTTAAACTCAATTTCCCTTCAGCCGGTGTCACAAACGTATTATCAGCACAGACACCAGTGCAATCCATCGTGTATCTGGTTTTATTTTGATATTTTTTAGAAATAGAATTAATGACGCCTGAGATACGGTAGGTTTCACCGTTGCAAAATCTGACAATATGCTGATCAGAATAATCGCTGGTGCAGATACCTGCCATGCGAAACACTGTCAATCCGAAAGCCGCAAGGCATGATAGAAAAATAAATTTATCGGGCTTGGATAGCATAAAGACAATTGCGGCAAGCAGACACACCGCAATATAGTAGACCCAGGGCGGGACCGGTGTACAGCAACCTGCTAGGACACCGGCTATAAAGGACAGGAGGACAAAAAACATTGGCGCAAGTGTTAACTTATGCCTTGTGTTCACTTATGCCCTCCTTGGATAAAAATTATGTCAGGATGAGATTCTTTTAATATCTGCGCCCAGACTTTCAAATTTCTTTTCAATGGTCTCATAACCCCGGTCCATGTGATAAACACGGCTGATGACAGTGGTGCCTTGCGCAATCAAACCTGCAATCACAAGGGACGCACTGGCACGAAGATCCGATGCCATAACAGGAGCGCCCTGAAGATGGGGCACGCCCCGGACGTTGGCTATATTTCCGCCGGAAATTTTGATATCAGCACCCATGCGCAGCAATTCATTGGCGTGGATAAACCGGTTCTCAAAGATGGATTCATGAATCACGCTGTTGCCCTGGGCAATGGTCATCAATGCCATGAACTGGGCCTGCATGTCTGTGGGAAATCCAGGATACGGCAGGGTTTTAATGTCAATATTTTTGATCGTTTCGCTACCTTTAATATGTATCTTATCCTCAAAAGTCTCAACTAACGCCCCTGAGACCTTAAGTTTGCTGATAACGCCGCCTAGATGATCCGGTACACAGTCACGGATTATCACATCTCCCCGGGTGGCTGCGGCAGCCGCCATAAACGTGCCTGTTTCAATCCGGTCCGGTATTACACGGCAAGTCGCACCATGGAGGCGACTTACCCCGTCAATGGTGATAATAGGGGTACCGGCACCACTGATTTTTGCCCCCATCCGGTTCAATGCGTCTGCCAGACACACAATTTCAGGTTCCCTTGCCGCATTCCTCAGCTTGGTTTGACCCTTGGCTAAAACTGCGGCCATCATAAGGTTTTCCGTACCGGTTACCGTGGGGATGTCAAAATAGACTTCATTTCCGGTCAAACCGCCTTCTGCCTTGGCATCAATGTATCCGCTGTCAATTGAAATGGTGGCACCCAGTGCTTCAAGACCGGAAAGATGCATATTTACAGGACGGGCGCCAATGGCACACCCTCCGGGCATGGAAACCTTGGCCCGGCCAAACCTTGCCACAAGCGGACCTAATACCAGAATAGAGGCCCGCATCTTTCTGACCAGTTCATACTCAGCCTCTATTTTATCGATCCCGGACCCGTCAATAGTAAATGTGTGACCTTCAAATTCGCAGGACGCTCCAAGATCTTCAAGCAGCATACGTATTGAAGAGATGTCCATCAACCGGGGTACATTTTCAAATGTGGATACCCCATCCACGAGAAGACTTGATGCAATAAGTGGAAGCGCAGCATTTTTGGCTCCGCTGATAAAGACCTCACCTTGTAGCTGCCGCCCCCCGTTGATTTGTATTTTATCCATTAAATAATTTCATTCCTGACTTGAAAGGAGGATTAATAGTTGAAAAAGTGCTGACAATAGCTCACGCTACCATCTTAAATATTAATAAATATTGGCGTTTTTATCATATAATTTTACGTTTTAAAACATGTTTTGCCGCAAGAAATTTTATTTTTACCGTACTCCGGGAATAATTACTGGATTCAACGACACGTATCCTTGCAAGTTTTGCAAAGTATGCGTACTATCGATACACTGAAAAGGCCGTAGGAAGGCCTTATGTAGATTTTTTTTAGCTCTGACTTTAAAATTATGCAGAACAAATGTATTCGTCCTGGCACAAAAACCGTACTGGTTACAGGTGCAACAGGTTTTCTTGGCCAGATTATCTCAATGGCTTTATGCCAATATGGTTATCAAGTTATTGGAACCAGCCGGTCGGAAAGCCCAAAGCAGGCGGCCGTAAAAAATTTTGAATACATAAAAGCCGACATTTCGGATACAAAGATGCTGGGTAATATCTGTAATGACAAGCAACCGGATGTGATTGTTCACTGTGCAGGGATTGCTCACCAAAGGACGTTTTGTCCTCTACCAGATGTCTTGTATGACAAAATTAATCATCATGCATCCATGAATCTTGCTAAGATCGGCGGAAAAACCAATCCAAATCTTTATTTTATTCTTTTATCTTCAATCTGTGTATATGGTGAAAATGGTGGCATGAATTTTGATGAAGCTGATCAATGCAATCCGATCAGTGCATATGCAAAAAGCAAACTGGAGGCGGAAACCAAACTTAAGGCCTTGTTTGAAACCGGATGTATCAGAAAACTGGATATTCTCAGATTAGCACCGGTTTATGAAGCTGACTGGCGCATGAATTTGGAAAAACGGATCTGTGCACCTGGAAAATGGTTTTATTTTAGGTATGGCTCTGGCCAACAAAGACTTTCTGTTCTTGCGCGAAAGAACCTGGTTGATTTTATCCGATACCGTGTTATAGCTGACAATTCAAAGCGCACCTGCCGTATTATGAATATCTCTGATCCTGAACCCTGCTCTTTTAATGAAATGATCCGCGTTATGAATTCAAAATCAATTGATTACAGGAAGCCTGTCTTTACAGTCCCATTGAAATTAATTAATATAGCAAGCCAAATAGCACAATTTTGTTTTCCAAGTAAAAAACAGTTTATTTCTTCCTGCCACCATAAACTTGTCCGGGACATAGTAATTAATAATCAACGCATGTTGGAAACAGGATTCAAGCCTAAATACACAATAGAAAACATATTTGAAACAAAATAAGAATGAAAGAAATTATATTAATATTTTTATCCTTTTTTTTAGGCCTTGCAGGTGCCTGGGCCCTGATCTGGTTTGGGGAACGAATCGGCATGATGGATCTTCCAAACGAAAGAAGTTCCCATAACAAAAAAATCTGCAAAGGGGCAGGAATCGGTCTTCTTTTTGCTATTCTGGTTGTGTCATTTTTTTTAAAAATAGCTCATTTTTTATGGTTACCATCTCTGGCTGTTTCTGTTGCAAGCCTTTGGGGAGGAGATCGTTACAAACTAACTGTAAAACAGCGATTATTTGTTCATTTTGGTTGCAGCCTATACTTCCTTTTATTTTTATCTGAAACCATAAAAATGGGAGGCGCTTTTTATTTGCTATGCATTCCTCTGGCCGTATTTATTGTAGGCACTTCAAATTTTTACAATTTTATGGACGGAATTGATGGGATTGCGGGGATAGCCGGTTTGATTGGTTTTCTTTTGCTGGCAAATTACGGTAAATGCATCAATGCAGATCCCAATTATATTACCTTCTGTGTATGTATCTCTGCTTCTTGTATCGGTTTTCTTTTTTTTAATTTTCCAAAAGCAAAAGTCTTTTTAGGGGATGTTGGCAGCATTTTAATAGGATTTATTTTTTCCTGCTTAACCATTTTACTGGCCCATTCTGCAATGGATTTTTTAATTATGTCTGGATTTATATTTCCATTTTATATTGATGAGATATCTACAATGGTGGTCCGCATAAAAGATAAAGAGCCACTTATTATTGCGCATCGACGACATATATATCAATTACTGGCTAATGAAATGAAAACTCCTCATTGGCTTGTTTCAGTAGGATATGGGATTTTTCAAGCTATTGTCGGCCTGTCATTAATGGCAGTTAAACCCTTAGGGATATCGGCCATTTTTACGACCTATTTCATATATTCAATATTATTTATAGTAATATCTTTATTTATCCGTTTTAGGTTCTGTTGACATTTTAACGTAACCATATTAAAGCGGCAGCAAAGCGAACAAAATACATATAATTTTGGCTCATGTTGCGTTTCAAGGTCTTATTTGACCAAAAGCTCGACAAGCGAATGGAGCAAGGCCTTTCCTCGCTTGCCAGCGTTATGAACG
>NZ_JBFXHE010000119.1:0-11099 GCF_050177295.1 Desulfobacter sp. | reverse complement strand
ATATCCCAAAATAAATTAAATTTCTCGAAGGCCACTCCAAGCAATTAAAAGGCCATGAACGCCGCAAAATTCATGGCACATGTGGTCTCTCTTATGGGCCATGGGAGCCCGGGGTAGTAACCCGGATATTGACCCGGGTCTGAATAAAATGATATAAAAGTTTTTATTTTAACCTGCAGTCTATATAAAAGATATGAACAACCAAGCAGTTAAAAGAGATTTATTTGATTTTGAAGTGGGCTATCTGACCCAAAGCCCATGCGTCAATTGTGAATTCAGGGAACACCTGCCCACATGCCATGCTGACTGCATTATTTTAGACCAGATCCAAACCCGGCTGGCCCGGGGAATATCTTCCCAGTCCTCCCGTTATGAAAGCTGAACCGGGACTGCCTTTTCATGCCTTTTCCCAGTCAAAAATAAAACAGTATCTGACCCTAACACTTTATCACGAACTTAAAACGATCCGCACCCCGTCGGGATACAGCCTTGATCAGGCCATCAGGTCCGGCATTGAAAATCCCGATTCCAGCATTGGTATTTATGCCGGGGATATGGAAAGCTATGACTGCTTTGCACCGGTGCTGCTTCCCATCATCGAGGACTACCACCACCTTGACCCGGGCTGGTCCCATAAGCCCGGCCTGGAGGACGCGGCTCTGCCGGACCTGGACCCGGAACAGACATTCATACGCTCATCCCGGATACGGGTGGCAAGAAACCTGAATGGGTTTCCTTTTTCAGGCAACATGACCCCGGATCAGCGCCTGGCCCTGGAAGAGACGGTAAAACACGCCTTCAAAACCCTGCCCGAAAAATTATCCGGTGCCTATATTTCGTTTACAGATTTAAATGAAAAACAGTTCAATGCCCTGCTTGAAAAAGGGCTGGCCTTTCGGAAAGGCGACCGGTTCATGGATGCTGCAGGCATAAACCGGGATTATCCTTTAGGCCGCGGCATATTCACAAGCCGGGACAAAGTAGTCCGGGTATGGGTCAATGAGGAAGATCATCTGCGGATCATGGCCCAGTCCCCGGGCGGGGATATTGCCAATGTTTTCAACCGGCTGATACAGATGATGAAGGCATTGGACAATAGACTTGATTTTGCCTTTGACCGAAAAAAAGGCTTTCTCACAGCCTGCCCCACCAATGTCGGGACATCCATGCGGGCAGGGGTGCATATTCACCTTGACAAACTGGAACAAAAACCATCTTTTCTTGAAACCATCGCCACGGATCACCACCTGCAGATCCGGGGCACGGGCGGGGAGAAAACCGCTGTTGAAAAAGCAGTATTTGACATATCCAATGTCCGCAGGTTAGGAATCAGCGCCAACACCATTGTAAAGGATCTTCACAGGGGGGTGCAGGCCATTATCCAGGCTGAAAGAAATTTATAGAGTTATGCTGTTGATACAAAACAAAGATCCCAGTCCTTTTCGGGACTGGGATACGGTTAAATCATATTTCAGATAAACGTCTATTCACTATCTGTATAATCCAGCACTTCATCTTTGATGCTTTGTTTATCACCAGCCAAATGCCGCCGTTGCTTTTCTTTGAATTTACTGATCTGGGTTCTAATTTTTTCGGCCAAACTGTCAATGGCTAAATACATATTGTTGTCTTCAGCGTCGCTCCTGGCATGAATTTTCAGCTTATTGCAAGTCAGATTGACTTCAGCAATGCTGTGTAATTTTTCCTCTGACAGGACGACCTGGGCCTCGGCCGGGGAATCCAGCATTTTATCTAATTTATTTAATTTCTTTTCGACATGGGATTTTACAGCATCTGATGAGGGGACGTTTTTGAAAGTGATTGCAATGTTCATAGGCTCTCCTTTTATTGGTGAGATAAGGACTCAAAAATAACACAGTCCCTGTTACAACTCAATAACAGACCGCTATAGAATCAAAAGAAATCAATATAGATCATTCTGCCGTTGCAGATCAGATTGTACCGGATAACCCGTGTTAAAATATCTTTAATATCAAGTTCCATTTGATTTTCTCCTTGTTTTAGGGTAGACCTGCCATACTTTAAGGCGGTTTTTAAATTAAAAACATGACAGCTGCAGAACGCAAAAGGCGGCAGATCCATGATGCCGGACAACACAATTTTTAAACTGAAGGAAAGACCTTCACAATATGTCATCCTCTTTTTCATTTTTTTCATTGCCTGGAAAAAGTACCTGGAATCAAGGCCATAAAAATTTTCGAAAACCAGCCGGGCAGCTGATCGCAGACCGCAAATCCCTGGACCGGGTATTCATCCGTCCCGAAGATGAAAACAGCAAAAAGACCCTGGTTAAATACATGGAGCAGATCCTGTTCGGACTGCATGATTTTCTTAACCGGCATGTGGGCGTCACCGAAGAAATAAGCCTCAATGAACTGGCTAAAAATTACATGGACGTCGAGATCAGCGACCAGCCCCAGAAAAATCTGGGCCAAGTTATTGAAGATATCATTGAAGATATTGCCCCTAGAGCAGTCAATGTGGCATCGCCCTACTTCATTGGTCACATGACCTCTGCCCTGCCTTTTTTCATGGTGCATCTTAAAGCCATTACCGCAGCCTTGAACCAGAATGTCATTAAAATGGAAACCTCCAAGGTGCTGGCTGTCATTGAACGGCAGGTGCTGGCCAAAATCCACTGCCTGATTTTCAAACAAAGCCAGGACTTCTACCGGGCCCATGTCCAGAATACCCGTACGGCTTTGGGCGCATTTACATCCGGCGGCACCACGGCCAACATGACAGCCATGTGGGTGGCCAGAAACCGCCTGTTCCCGCCCAAAGATGATTTCTCAAACATTGAAGAAAACGGCTTGTTCAAGGCCATGAGCGTCCATCACACGGACCGGGTGGTGATCCTTGTATCCCGGCGGGGGCACTACTCTTTGAGGAAAGCAGGCGGGATTCTGGGCCTGGGCAATAAAAACATCATTTCCATAGATGTTACAGCGGATCACACCATTGACATAGACAAACTTAAACAGGCTGTCCAGGGCCTGAAGCAGGAGGGGCGTACAAAAATCGCCGCAATAGTGGGCATTGCCGGGGCCACGGAAACAGGAACCATTGATCCATTGCAAAAGATGGCAGATCTCTGTGAACAGGAGCAGATTCATTTTCATGTGGATGCGGCATGGGGCGGGCCGATACTGTTATCTGACACCTATGCCCATCTGCTTTCAGGCATTGAACGGGCAGATTCCGTGACCATTGACGGCCACAAACAGTTTTACATGCCCATGGGAACGGGCATGGTTTATTTTAAAAACGCCCATGCCCTTGACGCCATTGCCTACCATGCCCGGTACGTCAACCGGAAAGGATCTGTGGATTTAGGCATCAAAACCCTTGAAGGTTCCAGGGAAGCCGCCTGTCTGATCCTGGATGCCGCCTTGAAAATCATGGGCGCCAAAGGGTATGCCCTGATGATTGATCACGGTATCGAAACGGCCAGGGCCTTTGCCCAGAAAATAGAAGAGCGGCCGGAATTCGAACTTGTGACCCGGCCTGTACTCAATATTCTGACCTACCGGCTGGTGCCCATGTCCATCCGGCAGAAGCTGGAAACAGCCCGGGGGCAGGCGCGCAAAGACCTAAACCAGGAGCTTGACGAAATCAATATTCGCATCCAGCGCATCCAGCGGGAGGCAGGCAAAAGTTTTGTCTCCAGAACCCGGCTCAAACTTACGCCAGAAGATGACTTCATGGTGGTGGTGCTTCGAAGCGTTATCATGAACCCCTATACCACCGAAGCCATTCTGGACGATATTCTGGATGAACAGGAACAAATTTATCATAAATTTTAAACCAGGGACCGGGGATGCTAAAACAGATTGAACTTGCCATTCACCCGGACAGCCTTTATGACAAGGCGCTTCATAAAAAACTGGCCGCAAAAAAGTTACAGGCGCATGTCAATGAGATCACTGCCCTGATACCGTTGAAACGCTCCGTTGATGCCCGCAAATCTGCGGTATTCCGGATACGGTATGAGGTATATATTGATGAACCCTATCTCCCCGCAAAAAATGACATTTCATACAAACCGGTCAAGGTCAAACAGGGCAGACATGTGATCATTGCAGGATTTGGCCCGGCAGGGATGTTTGCGGCCCTGAAACTGATTGAGGCCGGCATCAAGCCCGTTGTCCTGGAGCGGGGTAAAAATGTCAGGGACCGGCGGTTTGACATCAGCGCCATACAAAGAAACCATGGGGTCAACCCGGACTCCAATTATTGTTTCGGGGAAGGTGGTGCCGGCGCCTACAGTGACGGCAAACTTTTTACCCGCTCAACAAAACGCGGAGATGTCAAAAGGATATTAAACATCCTTGTTCAGCACGGCGCCGACCCGGATATACTGGTAGATGCCCACCCCCATATCGGTTCCAACAAACTGCCCAAGATCGTTTCAGCCATAAGGGAAACCATCCTGTCCAATGGCGGTGAGATACATTTCAACAACCGGGTAACAGACCTTATGATCAGGGACCACAGGCTTGACGGGGTGGTGATAAATGATTGCGTTGAAATGCCGGGACAAGAACTCATACTTGCCACGGGCCATTCTGCCGTGGATGTTTATTATATGCTTAAAAAACATAATATCCGGCTCGAGGCAAAGCCATTTGCCATGGGGGTGAGAATTGAACACCCCCAAAAGCTGATCAATGCAATCCAGTACCATTCAAAACACTATAGCAGCAACCTGCCGGCAGCCGCCTATACCCTGACCTGCCAGACCAGTGAACGGGCGGCATTTTCATTCTGCATGTGCCCGGGCGGCATTATTGTGCCGGCAGCCACCTGTCCTGATGAACAGGTGGTTAACGGCATGTCTGTTTCCGGACGCAACTCACCCTTTGCCAACTCCGGGTTTGTGGTCAGTGTCGGGGAAAAAGACTGGATGGATTACAGGCATGAAAATGAATTTGCCGGATTAAAACTTCGCATGGCCCTTGAAAAGCTGGCCTTTGAACTGGGCGGCCATTCCCAGGTGGCCCCGGCCCAGAAAGCCATGGATTTTTTAAACGGGAAAAACAGTACAACCCTGAATCCAAGCTCATATATCCCGGGCATCATATCCGCCCCCCTGCATGAACGGCTGCCCCGGTTTATGGTCAAAGGCCTTGGGGAGGCATTAACCATTTTCAATAAAAAAATGCCCGGGTTTTCCTCCAATGATGCCCAGCTCATCGGCGTGGAAACAAGGACCAGTTCTCCGGTAAGAATTCCCAGGGACAGGACAACTTTAATGCACCCGGATGTTCACGGGCTGTTCCCCTGCGCCGAAGGGGCCGGCCATGCCGGAGGTATCGTATCAGCAGCCATTGACGGAGAGAATTGTGCTTCTGCTGCCGGGTTGCATTTTAATGCTTGACATCCAGACTAATCGAATATAGTACTCTCCTAACAAACAGGTTTTATTTTTTATGAGCGCTTGAAGGTTTTTGTCGAAAGACTGTCAGGCAGACAGTTTAGAGACCTTCATAACTTTAATATGCATCTGGGTGTTGATCCTTAACCAGGCACGCCCGGATATATTCATGAAGGTAACACAAGGTTACTTTTTGCCAGAAGGCAAGAGCGGAAAATAAAGTGTAAAACCAGAGACGCAGGTTTAATCTAAATCAGCTTTTTCTGGGTATAGATATCAAAAATGCCACGAAGGTTAGGACGGAGAATATCCGCCAAATCTTCGTGGCTTTTTTTTTGATATAGCAGTGATATAGCCGTTATGGATGGTTCACTGGGTTAGGAACAGGAACGCTGACCCAGATGGCCTTTGTAGCGGACATGTTAAAAAACCACGAAGGTTAGGGCGGATAATGACCGCCAAATCTTTGTGGTTTTTTTTTGGCGGAGACGAAAGTCTCGTATGGTTTCTATTATTTACTTAGTTCCTATCCCTAAAACTACATAAGGAGAATAAGATTAATGGACCTAAACACACAACGCGAACACTTCATTGATGTTATGGCCAAATTTACCGGCTATGCAGGCAAACATCTCCCCGATGATGTTATTGCCAAACTGGAAGAACTCAGGTCACAGGAAGATACGTCAATGGCAAAACTGATTTATGATGCCATGTTTGATGACTTGAAAATGGCGCACGAGCTTAACAGACCTGCTTGTCAGGATACGGGTGTTATTCAGTATTTTGTGCAGGTCGGTTCTAAATTCCCCCTGATTGACGATATTGAAAGCTGTCTGGTTGAAGCTGTAAAAAAAGCCACCATAGAATCTCCCTTGCGTCATAACTGCGTAGAGATCTTTGATGAAAAAAATACCGGCAATAATGTTGGCACAAGAATTCCCTGGATCGACTGGGAGGTTGTTCCCAATAATGACGAGGTGAAAATCTATATGTATATGGCAGGGGGCGGATGCAGCCTGCCCGGCACCGCAAAGGTCCTGATGCCCCTTGAAGGGTATGATGGTGCGGTCAAATTTATCTTTGATCAGATCACCTCCTATGGAATTAACGCCTGTCCGCCGCTTTTGGTTGGTATTGGTATTGCCGGATCTGTAGAGGTGGCAGCCAAGCTTTCTAAAAAAGCCCTGCTTCGCCCCATAGGAACCCATAATAGCAACACCCGCGGCGCAGAACTGGAGGCGATGATTGAAAAAGGACTCAATGACATTGAAATCGGTCCTGGCGGTCTTACCGGTAAAAATTCCGTTATGGGTGTAAATATTGAGCAGGCAGGACGCCATCCTGCGACCATTGCCGTTGGTCTGTCAACCGGATGCTGGGCCCACAGAAGAGCACTCATCAAATTTGATTCAAGCCTGGAATATGAAATCATCTCACATAAAGGAGCAGTACTATGAGCAAAAAAATCTTAACAACACCCATAAAAAATGAAGATCTTGAATCCCTTACGATTGGAGATGTCGTATTCCTGAACGGATATTTGATCACTAGCCGGGATGATGTTCATCATCGCCATATCACACAGGGAAAAGAACTGCCCGTTGACCTTGCAGGGAAAGCCATTTTCCATGCGGGTCCTATTATGCAGGAAAAAAAAGAGGAACCCGGCAAATACGAGGTTATTTCCATAGGACCGACAACCAGTATGCGCATGGAAAAACTTCAAAAGGAATTTATAGAAGCAACAGGCCTTAAACTGGTTGTGGGTAAGGGCGGTATGGGGCCGAAAACTGCTGAAGCCTGTAAAGCGAATAAAACGATCCATACCGTATTTCCCGGCGGATGCGCAGTGCTTGCCGCAAGCCGGGTAGAAGAGGTAGAATCCGTTGAATGGCTGGACTTAGGCATGCCCGAAGCCATGTGGGTTATGCGTGTTAAAGAATTTGGCCCATTGATTGTTTCCATTGATACAAAAGGAAATAATCTTTTTGAAAAAAATAAGGCGCTGTTTAATGAAAAGAAAGAAAAAGTTGTGGCAGAAATAATTAAACATGTTGATTATCTTGATTAGAAATCCAAGATAGTGCCGGGGCTCAATGTCATAAACTTAAGCATTGAGTATGTTATTCTACCACGAAGAACACGAAGATATCAGAGTACTGAACTTCGTGGTCTTCGTGGTCTTCGTGGTCTTCGTGAGCGTCGTGGTTTTAATCAGTGCAAACCATAATATATTTTTATGAATATCTAAAAATATATCATTTTTCATCATGCTTTAATTTCCTTTATAGTCTTACCAACGATAACTCTTGGAAAAAGGAGAATTAACAGCATGAAAACCCACAACCTGGGGTTTCCCCGCATCGGCGACAACAGGGAACTCAAACACGCACTGGAATCTTACTGGCGGGGTGAAACGCCCCAAAACAAACTGCTTGAAACCGGTGCACGGATTCGGAAAAACAATTGGGCCGACCAAAAAGCGCTTGATTATGTGCCTGTGGGCGATTTTTCATTTTACGACCATGTTCTGGATACCAGCTGGATGCTGGGCAATATCCCTGCCCGGGCCCGGGAAACCTGTGGATCTTCATTGGACCGGTACTTCCGCACAGCCCGGGGACAGTCCGCAGGCGATGGGGAAGCCAACCAGATTTGCGCCGGGGAAATGACCAAGTGGTTTGACACCAACTACCATTACATTGTCCCGGAGTTTGATCCATCTTCCGGGTTTTGCCTGGATGCCCAACCCCTGCTGGACCAGGTACAAGAGGCTCAAAAAACGGGCGTAACGCCCAAACCGGTTATTTTAGGACCTGTGACCTATCTTTTTTTGGGCAAGGCAGAAAATGTTGACAAGAAAACCCTGCTCAAAAAGCTGCTGCCGGAGTATGCCCGGCTTTTGAATTTGCTGGCTGCCCGGGATGTCGAGTGGGTGCAGATGGATGAACCGTTGCTGGTCACGGATTTGGATAATGACTGGAAACTCATGGTGGAACAAGCCTACCAGGCATTGGGGAACGGATCTGTCAAGATCATGCTGACCACCTATTTTGGTTCCCTTGGCGATAACCTGAATCTGGCCCTGTCGCTGCCGGTTCAGGCCCTTCATGTGGATGCGGTGCGGGGAAAAGACCAGGTACCGGATCTGGTTTCCCGGCTGCCCGAACATATGGCCTTATCATTGGGGGTGATTGACGGAAGAAATATCTGGAAAACGGATTTGAACGCCCTTTTGGATCAACTGACACCCATCTATGACCTGCTTGGGGACCGGCTGTGGCTGGCCCCTTCCTGCGCCTTGCTCCATGTGCCTGTGGACTTGGAAAAAGAGACCGGACTGGATACCGAACTTTTAAGCTGGATGGCCTTTGCCCGGCAGAAACTGGTTGAATTAGATCTTCTGGCAACGGCGTTGAACCAGGGCCGAACACTAGTGGCAGCGGCCCTGGAAGAGAACCGAGAGGCATTGGAAAACCGGCAAAACTCAGCCCGGATTCACAACCCGGAGGTCCAGGCCCGCCTGGCCCGGGTGGATGACAGCTGGGGACAACGCAATCAGCCCTACCCGGAACGTGCCAAAATTCATAAAGAAAAACTCAATCTTCCCCTTTACCCCACCACCACCATTGGTTCCTTTCCCCAAACCAGAGAGATTCGCGCGCTGCGCCTTAAATTCAAAAAAGGGGAGATCAGCCTGGATGACTACACCGCCGGCATCCGGCACCAGATACGAACCACCATTGAATTCCAGGAAGAGATTGGCCTGGATGTGCTGGTTCATGGCGAAGCCGAACGTAACGATATGGTGGAGTACTTTGGCGAGCAATTGGACGGGTTTGCCTTCAGCCGCTATGGCTGGGTGCAGTCATACGGGTCCCGTTGTGTCAAACCGCCCATCCTTTTTGGCGACGTGTCCCGGCCCCGGCCCATGACAGTGGCGTGGATTGGCTATGCCCAGTCCCTGTCTGAAAAACCGGTCAAAGGGATGCTCACAGGCCCTGTAACCATTTTAAACTGGTCCTTTGTCCGGGACGACCAAAGCCGGGCCGACACCTGCCGCCAGATCGCCCTGGGTATCCGCGACGAGGTACTGGATCTGGAAAAGGCCGGGGTTTCCATCATCCAACTGGATGAAGCGGCCTTAAGAGAAGGACTGCCCCTGCGTAAACACCAGTGGAAGGCATATCTGAACTGGGCCGTGGGGGCATTCCGGATTGCCGCCAACGGGGTCAAAGACGCCACCCAGCTTCATACCCATATGTGCTATTCGGAATTCAACGATATCATTGATGCCATCACACGCATGGATGCCGACGTCATCACCATTGAGGCATCGCGTTCCAACATGGAGATATTAAACGCCTTTGACCAAACCGCCTATCCCAACGAGATCGGTCCGGGGGTGTATGATATCCACTCTCCCAACGTACCATCCGTGGATTTCATTGTGGCCAACATGAAGGAGGCAGCCAAACGAATCCCAAAGGAACGGTTGTGGATCAACCCGGACTGCGGCTTAAAAACCCGGGCCTGGCCCGAGACAAAATCATCCTTGAAAAATCTGGTGGCAGCGGCCAAAGTGCTGCGTGCCGCTGCAACAGCCTGACAAACGAATTATTATTTATTCAGTGCCTGAACGGAAAACCCGTGTTTGGACGACTCGATAGAGGAGCGAAAGCGCCTATATGAGACGTTCAAACACTATTTGACAGTCTCAATGTTCCAGATATTCCGGGCATACTCCCTGACAGCTCTGTCGCTGGAGAATTTCCCCATATTTGCCGTATTTAAAACGGAACATCTGGTCCATTGTTCCTGATCCTGATACAGGAGACGGACCTTTTCCTGGGCCTGGATAAAAGCGCGGAAATCAGCAAGAACAAAATAGCGGTCTCCATGGGCCATCAGCGAATCCCAGATGGGCAGGAAAAGATTGGGCTCCCCCGGAATAAAATGATTAAGCCGTACCATGTCCAGTGTGATTTTCAGATCTTCATCGTTATTATAATAATCCCAGGGGTTGTATCCCTGGGCTCTTTTCTTTTCCACCTCTTTGGCGGTCAGGCCGAAAATAAAGATATTGTCTTCGCCCACCTCTTCCATGATCTCGATATTGGCCCCGTCAAGGGTGCCGATGGTCAGTGCCCCGTTTAAGGCAAATTTCATGTTCCCGGTACCTGATGCTTCAAGCCCGGCCGTTGAAATCTGCTCGGAAAGATCTGTTGCGGGTATGATCTTTTCAGCCTGGGAAACACAATAGTTCGGCAGAAAAACAACCTTAAGTTTATGGTTCACGTCCGGATCATTGTTCACCATGTCTGCAACGGAATTGATCAGCTTGATGATCAGTTTTGCCTGAACATAGGCAGGTGCCGCCTTGCCGCCAAAAATAACCGTCCTTGGCACAACCTCTTTGGCCGGATCCTTTTTTATCCGGTTATACAGGGTAATGACATGGAAAATATTTAAAAGCTGACGTTTGTATTCGTGAATCCGCTTCACATGAACATCAAACAGGGTATCAGGGTTTATATCCATATTTACTTTACGTTTGATATATTTTACCAGCTGCGCCTTATTCCCCAATTTCACCTGTCTCCATTTTTCAAGAAATTCAGTGCTGTCTGCATGGGGAATAAGCTTTTTGAGATGATCAAGATCGGTGATCCAGTCTGATCCGATGGTCTCGGTGATC
>NZ_JBFXHE010000118.1:0-11139 GCF_050177295.1 Desulfobacter sp. | reverse complement strand
CCAGCCTGGCCGGCTGTTAAAAGGGGTGAATATGCTCAAAATAAAAAACACAGAGCTCTTTATATATCCAAACGGATAAGATAATTAACCTTTTTTCTTTTTCTAAGTATTAGCGGGTGAGCACCTGAATCCGTGGCATAAAACTTCATTTCTGGTGTTTCTGCTTCTGAAGATGTGATATCCTTATTTTATGCAACATTAGGGTTAAGGCAGCGCATGGAGATCCGGCTATGAAAAACACCCGTATAAAAAGGGAATACCCCCCTTTGTCAGCCCTGGCCTGGACTGTCATCAAAAACCGGTACCTGGCCCGTAATTGCCGGGGAGATCTCATCGAGACTCCCGCAGATATGTTTCATAGGGTTGCCGCATCGGTGGCCTGGGCAGACCAATTGTTCGGCACCGGTGCGGATGTATCCCAAACCGCAGACCGCTTTGAAGCGGTTCTGGCATCCCTTGCCTTCCTGCCCAATTCCCCCTGCCTGATGAACGCGGGCAGGCCCCGGGGCCAGCTGGCCGCCTGCTTTGTCCTCCCGGTGGAAGACCAGCCGGAAGCCATGTGTCAAACCATGAAAGAAGCGGCCCTCATCCACGGGGTATGCGGCGGTATCGGCTTTTCGTTCAGCCAGCTACGGCCCCGGGGAGATACTATTCTCCGGGCCCCGGGGGGAGCTGCAGGGCCGGTCGCCTTTATCCGGCTGCTGGATACGGCAGCCGGTCGGACAGATCAGAACCGTAGCCGGCCGGCTGCCAATATGGCTGTCCTGGACATCGGCCATCCGGATATTGAAGCCTTTATCAGCGCAAAACAGACAAGGGGCGACTTGCGCCACTTCAACCTCTCCGTTGCCGTGGATGAACAGTTTATGGACTGCCTTAACGGCGGCCGGGATTACCCGCTGGTTCACCCCGGGACCGGCAAAACCGTGGGGCGCAGAAACGCGGAAAAGATATTCGAACGCATGGCCTCTTCAGCCTGGCAGACCGGTGATCCCGGCCTCCTTTTCATCGACCGTATCAACCGGGACAATCCGGTTCCCGGTATGGGGCGGATTTCCGCCACCAACCCCTGCGGTGAACAACCCCTGCTGCCCTATGAGTCCTGCACCCTGGGATCCATCAACCTGACCAAGGTGGTTGAAAACAAAGAAATCAACTTTGGCGAACTTGACAAACTGGCCCGGACGGCTGTCCATTTCCTTGACAACATCATCGAAATCAACCACTATCCGCTGCGGCAGATCGAAGAGATGAGCCGCGCCACCCGTAAGATCGGACTGGGGATCATGGGTTTTGCCGACATGCTGATCCTGCTGAATATCCCGTACCAGAGTAACAGGGCCGTGGCCGTGGCCGACCGGGTTATGTCCCAGATTCAACGCAGTGCCGAGGCGGAATCTGCGGCCCTGGCACTGGTGCGCGGCAATTTTCCCTGTTTTGACCACAGCATCTTTCCCAAGCGGGGAGTCCGCCTGCGGCGCAACGCCACGCTAACCACCGTGGCCCCGACAGGGAACATCAGCCTGATTGCCGGTGTCAGCAGCGGCATTGAACCCGTCTTTGCCTTCAGCGGCCAGCGGCGTATCAACGGGGTTCTTTACGATGACATCCATCCCATCTATGCCCACTATCAGAAGGATCAAAAACCGATCCCAAGAGAGGTGTTCCAGAGAGCCTGGGATGTGGCGCCCGAGTGGCATCTAAAGATCCAGGCGGCATTTCAGCGCCACACGGACAATGCGGTTTCCAAAACCGTTAATCTGCCGGAGTCCGCGACCCGGGAAGATGTCCGGCAGGTCTTTCTCAACGCCCATGCCATGGGACTCAAAGGGATCACCATATACCGCGACAAGTCCCATGGCGACCAGGTCCTCAATACCTGTACCGTCAACCGGGACGGCTGCGGTTGACGCCCCCTGCTGTGCGGCACCCACCTGGCCGGATTCGCTTACCAGCCTGATCCGATAGCTATTTTGATTTCCGTACCATATGGAGTTTAAAACAAATTATCTATCCCGAATTTGGAATTCATCCGGTGATAATTTTTGCGATCAGGGTAAATTGAACCTTGAAATCAAAACAAGTTTGACGATATCAACACGTTTTTTGAACCCAGTTATCACATGTTTTTCTTAAAATTTATCACCCGCCGCTACAACTGAATTTTTTATTTTTACATGCGGTTGCGCGGGAAAGCCAACCTTTTGATCTTGCGTCTTTCAGGGGAATCAATTATAGTGAGAGCCTTTGAAATATGGCGATTATTGCAGATTCCGCTTTGATATTAATACGTTGAAAACCGTGCTGACATAGACATAACTGAATGCGTCCGACCAATGAACCCATCCCCGGGGACGACCCGGGACCGTCCGGGGCCATGCCTGTCACCCCGGTATTTACTGCGGATATATTAAACCGGAGTACAGCGGTTGATTTCAGCAACGGTAAAATGCCGCCCCATTGGGATGGCCTGGCCGAATACCTGAACAGTCTGGGGACCACAGAACTGTCCCGGCGCTGGAAAAAAGCGCGTCAGATTATCCAGGAACACGGATCTGCCTACAATGTTTTCAATCCGGAAACCGCCACGGAGCGGCCCTGGGCCCTTGATCCCATTCCTTTACCCATTTCGAGCCACACCTGGCAGGCCCTTGAACACGGCATCCAGCAGCGGACAAAACTCCTGGCGTTGATTTTTAAAGACATCTACGGCCACCAGGATTTTATCAAAAACCGGGTCATTCCTGCAGAACTAATATTTGGCAATCCGGGATTTCTTCGCCAGTGCCGGTTTGGTCCGGATCGCGTTACCCCGGATCATCACCTGTTTTCTTCGGATCTTATCCGTCTGGCCGATGGCCGGTGGCAGGTGGCGTCCCACGGCACCCAGGCACCGGCCGGAACCGGGTATGCCCTGGAAAACCGCGTGATCCTCACCCGGATTCTGCCCAGGATGTTTCACTCCAGAAAGGTCCAGCGGCTGGCCCCGTTTTTTAAATACCTGAATCTGTCCCTGATGGAAATCTCCGGTCAGAAACAGCAGGAACCCCGGATTGTGATGCTTTCCGAAGGTCCTTCCGGCGCCCATTATTTTGAGCAGGTTTTTCTGGCAAAATATCTGGGCTATACCCTGGTGGAGACCAATGATCTGACCACCAGGGGAGACTGGGTGTTTCTTAAAACCCTGGGCGGTCTCCAGCGGGTGGATGTTATTTTGCGCCGGATTCCGGATTATGCCTGTGACCCCCTGTTGGGCACAAACCTGACATTTCCCGGCATCCCCGGACTGGTTCAGGCGGCCAGGGCAGGCAATGTGGCCATAAGCAATGCGCTTGGTTCAGGTGTTCTTGAATCTCCGGGCCTGTTCGCCCTGCTGCCGGAGTTATGCCGGGACATTCTGGGCGAACCCCTGATCCTTGAAAACACGGATACATTCTGGCTGGGAACACCGGACACCCTGTTCCGGGTGACGGAAGAGATAAAAAGCAATGCCCGGCCCATGACCCTTTACAGCGCATTCAGCCCGGCCCATACCCGGGTGGTGCATACCCGGTCCCTGGCCGGGCCTAAAAAACAGGAACTGATTGCCGCCATCCAGGCCACGCCCTATGCCTGGGCCGGCCATTACCCGGTGGCCCCCTTTACGGTACCGGTCTGGTCCGAACAGGGGGTAAAAAACAGGTACACAGCCGTGCGTATGTTCTCGACCGCCATTACGGAAAATGCCGGCCCGGGGCCTGCAAAAATCTCGGATCAGGTGGAAGCCGCTGTCATGTCCGGCGGACTGGCCCGGGTGGCCGATGACCCGGAAACCCTTGTTCTGTCCGGCACCCGGGGAAAAGGGCAAGGGGCCAAGGATGCCTGGTGCCTGTCCGAGCGTCCCACAGAATTCAAAAGCATGCTCCACCGCTTTACCACCCCCTTTGAAATTCACAGGGGAAGTGATCTGCCCAGCCGGGTGGCTGATAACATGCTGTGGCTGGGGCGGTACATGGAACGTACAGAAGGGATGCTGCGGGTGATCCGGAGCGTTTTGATGCGGGTGCACAGTGAAACCCGGCTGGACAAGGTCAGTGAAATGCCGTTCTTTCTCAGGGTCATGGCCAATTTGGAAATTGTCTCTTCGGGCCTTGGCCGGCCTGATGCTCCGTTTTCCGTAAGCCTTATTGAAAAGGAGTTATACCGGTCCATCTACGGGGTTGCGGTGCAAAGCAGTATTCTTAACTGTCTGAACAACGCCATCCAGGTGGCAGACCGGGTAAGGGACAGGCTCTCTGATGATTCCTGGCAGATTCTTGGGCGGATTGAAAAAGGGCTGGTCCGGATCAACCCCAAAAATCAGAGTGCGGAAATCCTGGAAATGCTCAGCGACATAATTTTGAATATGTCCGCCTTTGCAGGCCTTGCCCTGGAAAGCATGACCCGGGGAATGGGGTGGCGGTTCATGGACATGGGCAGGCGGATCGAGCGGGCCCTTCACATGACAACCGTCATGGCCAGTCTGATCCAGGGCCACGCGGTTCCGGATTCCAACGACCTTGAGGCTGTGCTTGAGGTGGCGGACAGCCGCATCACCTACCACACCCGGTACCGGACCACCCTTCACATGGAACCCCTGGTGGACCTGCTCCTGCTGGATGAGATAAACCCAAGGTCTGTGGGATTTCAGCTGGCAGCCCTTCACTCCCACCTGGAAAACCTGCCTAGATCTCAATCTTTTCCTTTCCGGACAAAAGAGGAGAAAATTATCCTGGATCTGACCACCCGGCTGCGACTGGCAGATACACAGGAGCTGATGATACTTGGGGAAAAACATGTGCTGCCCAACCTGGATGCGCTGCTGGAAAAACTGAACAACGGTCTGCAAGGCCTTGCCGACTGCATCACCCAGCACTATTTAAGCCGGATTGAAACGGAAAAACAGCTCAATGGCCAGTTTGAGGGTAAGGGGTACCCTGTGGCCGGGACGGTGAATAATGAAATATAAAATCAGCCACCGGACCCATTATCAATATGAGTCGCCTGCCTCTTTGTCCCATAGTGAACTGGTGCTGATACCCAGGAATTCAGAGTTCCAGACCTGTACCCAGAGCCGGGTTTCTCTAAACCCCGAACCGTCTGCCCGGTCCATGCGCCAGGATTATTTTGGCAACACAGTGATCAATATTTGTCTGGAAAGCCCCCATTCCGAGCTTGATATCCTGGCTGAGGCCGAGGTGACCCTTCATCCGGCGGCCCGGCTGGTGCCGGACCAGACCCAGCCCTGGGAACAGGTCAAAGACACGATGATGCGGTATGAAACGGCCAAGGACCTGGAAGCCTTTGAATTTATCTTTCCCTCTCCCATGGTCCGGCCCGATAAAAAAATTGCGCAATGGGCCGCTGAAATATTTGCGCCGGGCACCCCGGTGCTTCGCGCGGCCCTTAATATGACCCACAGGATTTTTACCGAATTCACCTACGATCCCAATGCCACCTCTATATCGACCCTCCTTTCCAAAGCCTTTGAAATGAAACGGGGGGTGTGCCAGGATTTTGCCCATGTGGGCATTGCCTGTCTTCGGGCCATGGGACTTGCGGCCCGGTATGTCAGCGGTTATCTGAACACCCAGCCCCCGCCCGGAAAGTCAAAGCTGGTGGGTGCGGATGCCTCCCATGCCTGGCTCTCCCTTTATATTCCGGGGCTTGGGTGGGTGGATATGGACCCCACCAACGATGTCATGCCCAACGATCAGCATATTACCCTGGCATGGGGCCGGGATTACGGGGATGTCACTCCGGTCCGGGGCACGGTGCTTGGCGGCGGCAACCACCGTCTCCAGGTGGCTGTGGATGTGATGCAACAGCCATAGGGTTATCCCAGCAGACTCACCAGGGTATCCCGGGAAGCATTGGACTGATCCAGGGCATAGGTGGCCACGCCTTGGAGCAGGTTCATCTGGTTTAAAATGATACTCTCTTCGGCGATATCCGCATCCCTGATATCCGATTCGGACGCCATCAGGCTGATCTGGGTGGTGGACATGTTGCTGATATCCGAGGTGTACTGGTTCAGGCTGCTGCCCACCGAGGAGCGGTTCTGGGCGATCTGGTCAAGGGCCAGGTCCACGGTTTCAATGGCTTGCTGGGCACCTTCGGCGGTAGTGATGTCAAGGTCGGACAAAAAGCCGGTTTCCTGGGAACCCAGGGTTGACGTTGCCGCAGATGAGATGGAAAGACCGTTTGTGTCGTAAGTGCCGTCCAAAAGGTTCTGCCTGTTATAAGATGTCGAGCCTGCAATATCATCAATGGTATCCAGAGAACCTTGGATATCAGACTGAATATCGGACAGGCTGTCCTGGGAATGGCTCCCGCCTGCTGCATCCACAGCCTGGGTCCTGATGTCCTGGAGCATATCGGTGATCTGCCCCAAGGCACCGTCAGCGGTCTGGGTTATGGAGACATTATCGCTGGCGTTCTGGAGTTCCTGGCCTGCCGACAGAGACTGACTTTTCAAGCTGTCTGCAATGGTTAAGCCGGATGCGTCATCTGCGGCTGAGTTAAGTTTCTGGCCCGTCGCCATCTGTTCAAGGGAGTCAGTCAATGCCGTATTGGCTCTTTCAAGCATTCTTGCCGCAATTAATGATGTGGTGTTTTGGTTGATGGTAAGTGCCATGGGACCCTCCCTGTTCTTGATTTTGTCTCTTGCTGTGACTGGCCTGTAATATTCAAATAATACAGCAGGATATAGAAAAAATCAAATTAATTATATTTTGACAAGGGCTATCGAAAATATAAAAGCAATGATTTCTTAGACAGAATGGTGATTCCTTCCGTGCGGTTTTTAGCGTCGAGCAGCCGTTTTTTCATTGCAGCGCTTTTGAGCAGATAGGCAGTTTCTTTTTCCGACTCAATTTCCTTCCACAAAGCAATGGGCACAATAACGCCCGTGATGTTGTTCCGGTCGTCAGAAATATATTGGATCTGGTTCATTTTTGCTTCCTTTAGCTGTGTGCCAGTTCTTCAAATTTGTGGCGTTTTATAAACGAATCAAGGACACAGATGAGGGTGTCCTGATATTCGGCAGGCAGTTTTTCTATCTCTTCGATCCGTTCGATGAGCTGTGTGTTTTTCATTTTCTCTGCACCGATATTTCTTCCTGTAACCAGGTAATCCAGGCTGACATCAAGCGCTTCGGCAATTTTAACCAGCGTGGGCATGGGAGGGGAGGACACCCCTCTTTCATATTTAGAAATTTTTTGCAGATCAATACCCGCCTTTTGAGCCAGTTGGCCCTGAGACCAGTCTTTATTTTTTCTTAACCGCTTTAATATAATTGGAAAAGAAAGGGGAATCTTATTTTTTGCTGTATCCATAGGCAACCTTCTTTCTAAACCATAAATCCTTGGATTCTTGAAATCAAATCAAATTTTTCTTGAGTTTATCATATAAGGATATTAATTGTCAAATAATGCTATAGTATTTTATGAATGAAGACTGATAAAAGAGAAGCTTATCAACCCGCACCCGCCAAAGTCAACCGGTTGATGGCCGAAAAAACAGGCTCTCCGGGCTTTTCCGTAGTTGACACTCACCCTAATTTGTAATAATCAGGTCAGCCCCTAAAGTGTCCAAAAGAATCCGTTGTCTAAGAGCTTGTTTGGTAATTAGGGAATCGAAGCGAAATCTCATGAAAATGAGAACCAATTTTTTCAAATTTTCTGTTAATAGCCGGACTATTGACATAAAATTTGGGAGAATTGGGGCCATTTTCATGAGATTGCAGCCGATTCATCAATTACCAAACAAGCTCTAAGATGCTGGATGTTAAATATTCCATAGCATCGACGTTTTACGACCTTTATTTTATTGTTAAATCCTTCGACAAATCCACTGATAGCGTGGATTTATGAAACGTGTCTCCCAAATCCATTCCGATTGTGATATTGCTATTCATGACAAAAACATAAATGGGTGCCTGTCTGTGGGTAACGGACTGAATGCGGAAATTGACCGCAGGGCTTAAGATCATACCATTGAACTTGATCTGGATAATACCAGCGGAAGCAGTAATATAAATGAGTATAAAAAAAGAGATTCAAACCCAAATAATTCATGCTGTTGAAACCGTAAAACAGACCAATCCCATGGCAGGATCTGTCACCAACACGGTGACCATCAATTTTGTCGCCAATGCCCAGCTTGCCGTGGGCGGTTCGGCAGCCATGGTCTATATGCCTGATGAAGCCCAATTTTTGGCCCGGGCAGGTGGTGCCGCATACATAAACCTGGGCACCATTGAACCGGTCTATGAAAAGACCTTGCCCGGCATGGCAAAAATTCTGCACAACAGCGGGAAACCATGGGTTCTGGACCCTGTGGCCATCGGCATCGGCGACCTTCGCACCCGGCTTTTGCTGACATTTAAAGACTGTAAACCAAGTATAATCCGTGGGAATGCCTCGGAAATTATGGCCCTGGCCGGGTTATGGGGGCTGGATGGCGGCACAGAAACGTCCAATGTCCGGGGGGTGGATTCCCAGGATCCGGTAAGCGCGGCCAGGGATGCGGCTGTGGCCCTGGCCAGATGGACCGGCGGGGCTGTGGCAGTATCGGGCAGACAGGATTTAATTACCAATGGGTCTATCACAGCCTTTTCCCATGGCGGCTCGCACTTTATGGAAAAAATCACCGGATCAGGCTGCTCTCTGGGCGGCGTCATGGCTGTCTATGCCACTGCGGCATCCGGGTTTATCGCCGCATTGACAGGCACGGCAATTTATAACCTGGCCGGTCGCCGCGCCGCTGAAAAAACAGATGGCCCGGCAAGCTTTCAGGTTCACTTTCTTGACGAATTGTATAAAGCAAAACCAACGGAAATTGCAGATAACCCGTTTGACATTGAGGAGGTTTAAGATATGAATACATTGGTTTCAGTTGCCATATCACCCAGCGGCACCGGAGATGAACTGAGCCGGGAGGTTGCACAGGTCATAAAAATCATCAGGGCGTCAGGCCTTAAAAATCGTACGAATTCCATGTTCACGGAGATCGAAGGCCCGTGGGATGAGGTGATGAAGGTTGTAAAAGACGCAGCATTTGTACTGGCCGGCAAAGGCATCCGTACGGGCGTTGTTCTGAAAGCCGATATCCGGCCCGGATTTACAGACATGATGACGTCCAAGGTTGATAAAGTGAATAATATTTTGGGAGACCCGGATGAGCATACGGCATAAACTGGATATTTCAGCATATTTTGTGGTGGGACCGGAGAATACCAAGGGCCGTCCTGTTGGGCCCATGATCCGGGATGCAGTGGACGCCGGCTTCACATGCGTGCAAATCCGGTCAAAAACAGCGTCGGCCAGACAATTGATCGAATTAACCGGCCAGGCAGCCGAGGTCATCGCCCAGGCCGGCAAAGCCCGCATTGTGGCCCTGTTGGTGAATGACCGCCTTGACGTGGTCCTGGCGGCAAAAAAACAAGGCATACACGTTGACGGCATCCATGTGGGCCAGTCTGATATCCCCGTGGACGTCTGCCGGGAATATTTAGGTCCTGATGCCATTGTCGGCTTATCCGCCAGGACCCATGAATTGTTCGAGTACATAAAAAATGCAGATGTCAGCCTGATTGACTATTTTGGCGCAGGCCCCCTGCACGAAACAAAGACCAAACCGGACTCCGGGCTGGATGTGGACGGAAAAAGAATTACAAGAAGTATTGCCGATATTACAACCCTTGCCCAACTCAGTTCAATTCCTGTTGTGGTTGGGGGCGGCGTCAAACTTGCCGACATACCGGGGCTTGCCCAAACAGGGGTTGACGGTTTTTTCGTTGTATCTGCGATATCCCAGGCCGATGATCCCGGGCATGAAGCCGCAAACCTGGTTAAAACCTGGAACCGCCATAAGCGGTAACGAGCGGTTCAAACACTAAATAAGCTGTTTTGCGTCCCTGCGCCTGATAATGCACTTGAACAGATTCCCGTCCCGGTCATCAATAAAATTGATATCAGGGTAGTTTTCCAATGCCCTGAGTACGCCCGAACCAAAACCTCTATACGGAAGAAGTTGATACGCAAATTCGTCGGAACTGATATTCTGCGTTCCGCTGCTTTTTAATTCCTGACCCAGTTTTCGTTCAATTTCTGCAAATTCTTCCACCATGCCCTTGCGGATCGCACCCAGATCGGCTTTGCATGCTACAAGCGCCTGCTTTTCGGTCTCCTGCCTGTCCAGCCACGCCTTAATCTGGTCAATCAAGGCAATATAAGCCTGGTAATGCGCATAAAACCGTCCAAACAGGCTTGCATTATGCTTAGACTGGTAGCCTTTAAAATTGCGCACATCATCTTCATGCTGTGCAAGAAGGCTTTCCAGATCAGAAACAAAATTTTCTACAAGTTTTATTCCTTTATTCAACATTCTGACATCATTATCAAAATCCAGGCGTTTCTGGAATTTTTCCTCCACCCCATGATCCGCATAAAATTTCAGGCGATGTTCCGTATCCAGCTTTATTTTCCGTTGTTCTTCGATCTGATCTTTAACGTTGGTCAATTGGGTCAGCCGGTCCACCGCGTCAATGACGTTCTGTTTCTGTTGGCCAATATCCCGGCGCACCCGGTCCAGTCTTGCCCCAAGGAGTTTATCGACCAAATCCTTTCCAAAGCCTTCCCCGGAATTTGAAAGGTCTTTTTGTCCGAAGTAAATGGGTTTATGAAGCACTGTTTCAAGAATGGAAACCCCGGGCTGAAGTTTTCCTTCAATAAGAACATCGGAAAAAGATTCTTTCCATACCCGGCAAATCGTGTACAACTGACCGTACCGGTCCATTGCATCTATCTCGACTTTCCCGCCGCTTCCCATGGAAAATCCCACCAGATTCTGTTTGTATCCGGTATCCCCGGCCTTTTCCCCAAAAGGTATGCCCAAAACATAGCGGATGATCTCTAATACGGAAGACTTCCCACTGCCGCGGATACCGGTTCTCTTTGAAATCCCCGATTTTCCCGCCGTCCATTTCCTGCCATAATCCGCTCTTGTGCTCCACATGGGCAAATATCAGAAAATAATCCCGGCCTGTCTTATCCAACTGTTCAACCACCTGGAGAATGTTTTTGTCGCTGGGGCCGTTTTCATGCTGATATTCGGATG
>NZ_JBFXHE010000117.1:0-11225 GCF_050177295.1 Desulfobacter sp. | reverse complement strand
GTCAAGGACAATCATTTCGTGTTCCAGCGGGCCAATGAATCCATAATGATCAAGCTGCTTGAAGGCGATTATCCGGACTACAGGCTTGTCCTTAATTTCGAGGGCATGATCCCCATTGAAGTTGAACGGGTAATGTTTCTAACACTGATGAAACGGGTATCCATTCTTACCTCGGAAGATTATAAAAGCGGTATATTCAACTTCACGGAAAATAATCTGACCGTTACCATCACCAACCCAGAGATCGGTGAATCAAAAGAACAGCTCATGGTTGGTTTTTCAGGCGAAGATATAAAAAGCGCGTTTAACCCCAGGTATTTCATGGACGCCCTTAATCTGTTCAAGGACGAAATTGTGACCTTGAACATAAAAGACAGCAAAAGCCCCTGCATCGTTAAAAGCATGAAAAACAATAACCTTATCTGCGTAATAATGTCCATCCATCTATCATGAATAAAAACCAAGGAAGTAAAGACTACGGCGCCGGCGCCATCAAAGTTTTAGAAGGCCTTGAAGCTGTCCGGAAAAGACCGTCCATGTACATCGGAAATGTGGATCTCGAAGGCCTGCACCACCTGGTATATGAGGTGGTGGACAATTGTATTGATGAGGCCATGGCAGGGTACTGCGACACGGTTCTTGTCACCATCCACGAGGATATGTCCGTGAGTGTGGAGGACAACGGCAGGGGTATCCCGGTTGAAATGCACGAAACCGAAAACATACCGGCCTGCGAGGTGGTCATGACCAAGCTGCATGCCGGCGGCAAATTCGATAAAGACGCATATAAAGTCTCCGGCGGACTGCATGGTGTCGGTATCTCTGTTGTCAATGCTCTGTCCGGGCATCTGACCATGGAAGTGTTCAAAAACGGCAAAATCTACCACCAGACCTATTCCAAAGGCCACAAACTCACTGAACTTGAAATCCTTGGTGATACGGGGAAACAGGGAACCAGGATCACGTTCTCCCCGGATTTCACCATTATGAATCAAAATGAATTCAGCTATGAAACCCTGTCCCGGCGCATGCGGGAACTTGCCTTTTTGAACAAAGAGGTCAGGATCGTCATAGAGGACGAACGTTCTGCCCAGAAGGATGAGTTTTATTATGAAGGCGGAATCGTCTCTTTTGTGGAATATCTGAACCGGTCCTGCACGCCGCTGCATGATCCCATCCATATTGAAGGGGATAAAAACAATGTCCAGATAGAGGTGGCCATCCAGTACAATGATACCTTTAAGGAGAAACTGTATTCTTTTGCCAACAATATCAGGACCATTGAGGGCGGAGCCCATGTGTCCGGGTTTAAAGGGGCGTTGACCCGCACGGTAAATGCCTATATTTCAGGCAACCCGAGTCTGCCCAAAAACATGCAGAGCATCAAGATCAGCGGGGATGACATGAGAGAGGGCCTGGCCGTTATCATCTCGGTCAAGCTTATGGAACCCCAGTTTGAAGGCCAGACCAAGACAAAACTGGGCAATAATGAGATCAAGGGCATTGTTGAATCCCTGCTCAATGAAAAACTGGGCCAGTTCCTGGAAGAAAATCCCAATGTCGCCAAAAAAATCATCGCCAAGGGCGTGGATGCGGCCCGGGCCAGGGATGCGGCCAAACGGGCCAGAGAGCTTGCCCGTAAAAAAGGGACATTGCTTGATTCCACGTTGCCGGGCAAACTTGCCGAATGCCAGTTTGCCGATCCGGCAGAACGTGAACTGTTCCTTGTGGAGGGCGACTCTGCCGGCGGGTCTGCCAAACAGGGCCGGGACCGGCGCTTCCAGGCCATACTTCCGCTGAAAGGTAAAATTCTCAATGTGGAAAAAGCCCGGTTCGACAAAATTCTTCGAAGCGACGAGATAAAAAATATCATTACGGTGCTGGGCACAGGCGCGGGCAGGGAAGAGTACAGCATAGAGAAAATCCGCTACCATAAAGTGGTCATCATGACGGATGCGGACGTGGACGGTTCACACATCCGGACCCTGCTTCTCACCTTTTTCTACCGCCAGATGCCGGACCTGATATCAAGTGGATACCTGTATATTGCCCAGCCCCCGCTTTTCAGGGTGGGATCAAGGAAAAACGGGGTGTACCTGAAAAATGAAAGCGAATACGCCGATTACCTGATCCGCAGGATTTCTTCCCAGAAACAGATCCTGCTGAACGGCCACGATACCCCTCTGGGCGAAGATGAATTTTTTGAGTTTCTGCTGGACATGACAGATTACTACAACAGCATGAACCAGCTCCACAAACGCGATTATGATACGGATCTTCTGGTTACCCTGATCAGGGAAGGGGTCAGTTCAAAGCGTTTCCTGGAAGAAAAAATTAACCTGGAAGCCTTGTCCGAAACCCTGAAAAATAAAGGATACACCCCCCGGGAGATCGAATTTGATCAGGAACGCAGCATTTATGAAATGGATATTCTGGACAACACAGGGCAGAAAAAGCTGCTGCGTGTGGGAAGGGAGATCCTTGGCACCGCCGATTACCAGAAGATGCGCCAGGCCTATGAAAAAATAAAAGATTTGAACCAGCCACCCTTTTCCATGTCCTCAAAGGCGGCTGATGCAAAAACCGTAACGATCCTTGATGATTTAAAAGGCCTTTATGAGTTTCTCATGGTCGAAGCCAAAAAGGGGATCAACATACAGCGCTACAAAGGTCTGGGTGAGATGAATGCGGACCAGCTGTGGGAAACAACCATGAATCCGGAAAAACGGATTATGCTCAAGGTGGATATCGAAGATGCGGAAAAGGCTGACGAGATATTTACCCTGCTCATGGGCGAAGAGGTGGAGCCCCGGCGCAATTTTATCCAGAAACATGCTCTGGAAGTATCTTCCCTGGATTATTAATAAATCCTTAACACAGGAGAGTTGAATATGGCAGGTTTAAATAAAGTCATTCTTATCGGTAATTTGGGAAGAGATCCTGAAATTCGGTATTCCCAGCAGGGTTTGGCTGTGGTGAATTTTACCCTGGCGACCAGTGAGCAATGGACGGACAAAAACACAGGAGAGCGCCAGGAAAAAACAGAATGGCACAGGATTGTGGTCTTCGGCAAACAGGCTGAAACCTGTGAAAAATACCTGTCCAAGGGGAAACAAGTCTATATAGAAGGCCGGCTCCAGACCCGGTCCTGGGAAAAAGATGGCCAGACACATTACACCACGGAGGTTGTTGTCTCAAACTTCATGTTTCTGGGCAGTCGGGATGGCGGTGGCCAGTCCGGCTCAAACGGTTCAGGCTACCAGAGAGGCGGATATCAGAATCAGCCGGATTCCGGTGGTGGCGGTGGATATACCCCGAACCGGCCTGGCCCCAATTCAGATAATTTCCAGGGGCCTGTCCAGCCCGGCATGCCGGACGGGCATGACCAATCCATTCCGGATGATGATATCCCGTTCTAAAAAAGCGTCAGCGCTGATGAGGTGCGGTTAAACAATAGTTACTTTCGCACCTCAATGCCCTGTTCGGCAAGATGCTGTTTCACCGACTGAATGGGCACTTCTTCCCTGTGGAAAATACCTGCGGCCAATGCAGCTTCTGCCTTTGTGCATTTAAACACCTGGGAAAAATGCGCTTCACACCCGGCACCGGAAGAGGCAATCACCGGGATGGTGACATTGTTGCGTACGGCATTGATCAGGTCCAGATCAAATCCGGAGTTTGTTCCGTCCTTATCTATGCAGTTGAGCAGAATTTCACCTGCCCCCAGTTCTTCACAGGCCTTTGCCAGGGCCACCGCATCAATGTCCATGGCTTTGCGGCCCCCGTTCACCGTACACTGGTACCAGCAATATGCTTCATTGCTGGGGCCTTTTTCCCCGGATGTCACCTTGACCACATGGTGTTTGGGTGCATCTTCCGGGCAGGTAACCCATGCCCTTTTGGGATCAACGGAAATCACCACAGCCTGGGCCCCGTAAACCCTTGAGATCTCTTCAATGGCTGATTCTTTTGTTTCCTGCCCGGATTCAAGGTATGCCATGGCAATGTAAACCGCATCAGATCCGATGGAAACCTTGTCTGCGCCGGCCCTGAAATACCGGGCCGCAACATCCAGGGACGAATAGTGCCGGCCCCGGGCGTCTGTGAATTCCCGGATGCCGCCGCCAATGGTCAGTGGCACAAACACCTGCTTTGAGGTTTGTTCCAGGACTTTTAGCATGGGCATATCCTCCAGCGGGAAATCCCTGAATCCGGTTATATTTAAAAAAGTGATCTCGTCAGCACCCTGCTCGTAATATTTTTGGGCCAACGCCACGGGTTTGCCAAGATTTCTGACGCTGCCCGCTTCCCTGACATCGTACTGGTCCCCCTTGGTGACCACTAAATCCCCATTGTCGTTGGACCGGACATCCAGGCAGGCAATTACCCTTTTTGACAGGCCTTTTGCCGGTATGTCCGCAGGTCCCCGGGCCTTAAGGCTGTCTGAATGGATGAAATTATCAAGCAGCTTCATGCCGGCGCTCCCGCTTTTTTCCGGATGGAACTGGGTGCCGATGATATTGCCCTGCTGCACAGCCGAGGCATAGGGGTAATCATAGGTGGTGAAGGTCAGAATTACATCGGGATTCTCGGGCACGATGTGGTAGGAATGGACAAAATAAAATTTTGTATCCGGTTCCACCCCGTCAAGAAACGGGGAGTCCTGTTTGATGTGGATGCCGTTCCATCCGATGTGGGGCACGGAAAGTTCTGTTCTGAAACGTTTCACCCGGCCTTTAAAAAAACCAATGCTCTCATGGGGAACCCGTTCTTCCTCACTGCCTTCAAAAAGGGCCTGCATGCCCACGCAGATGCCCAGAAACGGCCGGTCAGCGTTGAGATATTCGCGCAGAGGCTCAACAAAGCCCCGCTCATGAAGGATTTCAAGCATGGCCCCGTAATTGCCCACACCGGGGAAAATCAGCTTTTCAGCTGCCAGAATATCTTCAGGTTTCTCAACCATTTTAATGCTGCCGCCCATCTTTTCCACAGCATTGATCAGGCTGCGCACATTGCCGGCCCCATAGTCTAATACGGTAATCTTCATAATCTTATTCCAGCCGCGTTGTCATTAACATGTATGGTGCTTGCTCCCAAGGGAACAAAATTAAAAAGATAGCCAATTCCCTTTCAGGTGTCCAGTTCATTTTAGGGATAAACCCAGGTTAATCCGTATGACCCAGTCAAAAGTTGACACCAAACTGTAAGCCAGGTTACATCCTGCCCTGTAACGGTTCAGGTTAAACTTGATTTATCAAACCGAAACCCATATACAAGGCATATGGCTGTGGTTACGTTACCTGACCCATCAACATTAATGTGCCATGAAAAATATTTTTGAAAAGATAAAAAGCGCTGACCTGCCCCAGCTGCCCCAGGTAATACTGCAGTTGATCCGGGCCTGCGGCAGTGAGAAAACAGATGTTGACGAGGTAACGCAAATCATCTGCCGGGATGCGGCCCTTGCGGCAAAACTGCTTGCCATCATTGCCTCTTCCCATGTAAACCTGGCAAAACAGGTTACCACCATCAAATCTGCTGTGGTGTATCTGGGACTGGACACGGTTCGAAATATTGCCATCAGTTCTTCGGCCATCCAGTTTTTTAAATTTTCAAAAGTCACAGATAATTTCAACATCAACAGGTTCTGGTATCATTCGTACAAATGCGCGGTTCTGGCCCGGCGCATCGCCCTTGAAGAAAATCAGATCAATCCGGACCAGTATTTCCTGGCAGGCCTTCTCCATGATATCGGCACCCTGGTTCTCATGGCAACCTTTCCAGAGGAATACAAGGATATTGAAGCCAGGGTAAACCAGGGACAAAATGAATTTGAGGCCCAGGCCGACATACTCAAGGTAGATGGCCCAAAGGTCAGTTCCTGGCTGTTCAACCAGTGGCGCCTGAACCACATGACATCTGATTCCGTGCAGTTTTTAAGTCAGCCCCTGGCACGCATCGCCCAAGAGCTTGTCCATGTTAAGATTCTCTACATGGCCAACCTCATGGCAGATCCGGAAAGCACCAATGTGACACCTGACGTACTTTTTTTGACAGACATGCCGGCCACCGTGTTGAATGACATCGCGGTCCAGGCTGAGAACGAAGTGCACCAAATGGCCAAAAGCCTGAACCTTGTTCCGGATAAAAGCCGCGGAAACGCTTTTGCGCCGGAACAGGGAAATACCCTCCTGGCCGGTAACCTTAAGGATGTTTCACTGTTTTTCGGTACCCTTGACAATCTGCTCAGGGCAAGGGATGTGGCAACGGTGCTTAAGACGATCCAACGGGGGCTGGAAATCATTTTCCATATTCCCCGGATCTTTTTCTTTCTTCCGGACAGGGAAAGGGCTCTGCTCACCGGGATCTGCGCAAAAGAGGACCGCCACTACAACATTGTCACAAGCATCGCCCTTGCTATGAACAACAATGACAGCCTGGTTGTAAAATCTGTCCATACAGGCAAAATTACGGCCAGCCTGGACCAAAAAAATCCGGCCGCATCCGACATACAGATTATCCGCCTTCTTGAAACACCGGCCCTTTACGCCATTCCCATTCCCGGACACAATGGCTGGTCGGGCGCCATGGTTCTGGGCGTGGACAGCGATCTTGCCCAAACCCTGGACAAAAACAAAACCCTGCTGGAACTTTTTTCACGTCAGACAGGTATCTGTCTTGAAAATTTTGATTTCCGTAAGGCGTATGCCAGGGATATCAGTGATAAAAAAATGGAAGCCTATGCAACCCTGACAGACAAGGTTGTACATGAGATCAACAACCCTGTTGCCATCATTAAAAATTACCTTGAAACCCTGAAACTCAAACTGCCGGAAAAGCACCCTGCCCAGGAAGAACTCACCGTTGTCAAAGAAGAAATGAGCAGGGTATCCTCCCTGCTTGAAGGGCTGACCTCGTTTTCAAGACCCGGGGTGGGGGGAGTGGACGCCATTGATCTCAACCAGATGTGCCGCCGCGTACTGGCGATGTTGAGTAAATCCATTCTTCTGCCCAGACGGATCCGGATTCAAACTGACCTTGATGATGCCATGCCCAGGGCCACCCTGGACAGCAACGGGTTGAAACAGGTGATTATCAATCTGGTTAAAAATGCTGCCGAGGCCCTTGAAAAAGGAGATGAAATCCGATTTAAAACAAGGTTTGTTCCCGGCTCAGCCAAGGTGTTGATAGATGAAAAAAGAACCCTTCCCGGTTTGGCTGAAATCACCATCCAGGACAACGGCCCGGGCATCCCTGCGCATATCAGGGACCGGCTTTTTGAGCCCTATAATTCAAGTAAGGACAGATCTGCCAATTCAGGGCTGGGTCTGTCCATTGTTCACTCCATTGTCAGGGAAATGCAGGGACGCATTACCTGGGACAGCAGCCGGGGCAGGGGGACCTGTTTCACCATCCTTATTCCCCTTGCTCCCGGTACCGGTGCCAGGGCACTCGGGGATGAGGTCATGTCGTGATGAAAACCGGGCAGATTATGATACAGGAAGGCCTGGTCAGTCCCGGAGACGTGGCCCTGGCCCTGGATGTCCAGGAAAAAAACAAAGGCAACGGATTGCAGGGCAGTTCCCTTCTTTTGGGCATGATACTGTGCCAACTGAATCTGATCACGCCCCTGGACAATTTTTATGTATTAAAAAAACATCACAAACAGATGTCCGTCATGGACCGGCTCTGTGAAAAAGAAATGGCGCCCCGGTCCCGGCTGGAAAAAATTAAGGCCGAGGCAGACAGCAAGGCCATCCCTTTTATCTCTTTTCTCCTTGAAAAACAGATTATCCCCAAGGGTCGTCTTCAGCAGTTGCTTTTTGACCTTTTTGGCATTCCATTAAGATCGGTATCAGATATTATTTTTGATCAGGACTGCCGCAGTGACCTGACCTCGGTGATAGACAGGGATCTTGCCGTAAAACTCAGCATAATCCCTTTGCATCTGGCAGGCAACGTCCTGACCCTTGGTCTAACGGATCCAGACAATCTGATTTTTGTACGCAAACTGGACGTTAAATTCCCCCAGTACCGGTTTTTGCCGGTATTTATACCCTTTTCCGGGTTTAAATGGTTTTTTCCCATCCTATACCCCCAAGCACAACCAACCTTTTCGCCCCCAATGGTCATGCAGCACCCGTCGGCGGCTGAAAAAGCCGAAAACGGGGCCGGGCCCGAAACAGTCAGCAATCCAAACCTGGACAAGCATGTCATCGCCCGGCTGTTCAGACAATATGAAACCCTGCGGCAGGGGCACGAATCCCTGAACAACCATGAAACCTACAATTACCGCCTGGGCCTGTTTGCCGATTTCATCCGTGACAGCTATGATGAAATAACGGCCCAAAACGACTGCAAAACCATTCAGTTTTATGTACGGCAACAAGAGGGCCGGGCCATGGTCATCGCAACGCCTGCCGACAAAAACCGGAAGGGAAAGGAGATAACAATATGACAAAGATGCTTACCATTGCATCGGGAAAAGGGGGTGCGGGAAAAACCAGTATCAGCCTGAACCTGGCCCTGGCCCTGGCCGGTGCAAATTACCGGGTCTGCCTGTTTGATGCGGACCTGGGGTTAGCCAATGTGAATATCCTTACCGGCCTTTATCCCCAGTACGGCCTTGCCCAGGTGATGGAAGGCAGCCACACGCTTTGGGACATCATGATCCGCAACTTCAACGGCATAGATATAATACCCGGCAGCTCCGGTGTTGAAAAACTGGCGGATCTGACCAGTCATGAGGCAGGACTTTTGATCCAGTCCTTTCTGGCCCTGCCCGATTATGACTATTTTCTGATAGATACCTCTGCGGGCATATCTTCCCAGGTGCTCTCCTTTTGCAGGGCAGCCCAGGAGATGATCCTGGTGGTCACGCCGGAACCCACATCCCTGACAGATGCCTATTCTTTGCTTAAGGTCCTGTCAAAAAAAGGTGCCATGCCCGAAATCCGGGTGGTGGTCAACCAGGTCAGGACAGCCCAGGAGGCAAAAGCGTCTTACGCGAAGCTGAAAAAAACGGTTTTTAATTTTTTATCGGCCCGGGTTTCGCCCCTGGGTATTGTGGCCCGGGACCCCAATGTATCCAACGCGGTTATTTCCCAGGTGCCGTTTCTCATAAAATATCCGGAGACCCAGGCGGCCAGGTGTATCAGAGCGATTATGCTTAAACTGGCCAAAGAGCCGGGCAAAGAGATGTCCCTTGGATCGTTCTGGGATCAATGCCTTGAGATTCTGGGCGGAAAATCGCCCCGAATCCGGGAATCCTCAGCAATGCCGATAGATCAAAAAAATGATGGGCTGAATGGTCTTAAGCCTGATAGTGAGGCCGGGCAGGCACCCGCCGCAGCCCTGACAGGCCATGACGACGGGGGCACAGCCCGGCGCCTTGCCGGCATTGAAGAAAAGCTGTCGCAATTGTTGGAGGACGTCGCGGATTTAAAGCATTTGCTTAAGGCCGCCCCAAGGGAACGGGCAATAAAATCACAGCCTGGGGAAACCGCTCCCCCTGACCACCGTCGGACCGGCGAATCAGACGGGCACTTTATCCTGGACTTTGAAGCCTGGCTGTCAAAACGGAAAAAATCAAAGGCCAAGGGCTTTTCGGCAGTGTAGCAATTCTCCGGGGTCACCGGTGTGTTTGCCCGGATCATCGGACAACTTAACCGTGGACCGGCCTTCCATGCCGGGTTCAGGCTCTACCCAGGATAATTTGATCACAATATTCAAAGGGTTAACCCCCACATCATTGGTCAGATTGGTGCCAATGCCATAGGAGTCTTTTACCTGGCCCCGGCAGAACTTGTGAATCTTTATTGCCCGTTCCACATCCAGGCCGTCTGAAAACACAATGGCCTTGGCCGCCGGGTCAATACCCTTTTCCCGGTAATGGCTGATCATGTCCCGGATAAATATTTCAGGGTCTCCGGAATCCTGGCGGACACCGGAAAACAGGTTGGCCCGGTCCCTGGTAAAGGCCTTTAAAAAAACCTTCGTGGTAAAGGTATCGGTCAACGCAATGCCCAGCACATCGGGGTAGACCTTAAGCCAGGCATCCATGGCAGCGGCATTGGCCGTGGCATAATCGGTTAAGGCCGAATGGAACATAATCCATTCATGGGCCAGGGTCCCCACCGGGGCAAGCCCGTAAATTCTGGCAAAATGCACATTGGAGGTACCGGCCATGCCGTGGTGGTCCAGGGACAGAACATCCTCTAAAAAATGGGCGTGGTTGGCTGCTGAAAACCGCCGCCGGGTGCCGAATTCCACAAAAGTCAGACCTGCATTGGACATCAGTTGCGCCTTGGTCTGGTTGCGCTTCCGGATGGCCTGCCTGGATAAAATGTCAGGTGCAGTAACCTTGAAATAGGTTTCGGAAATGATGGCCATCAGGGGCACTTCCCATAAAATGGTCCGGCGCCACGGCCCTGCAACCCTGACCCAAAGCGTATGCCCCTGCTGGGAGATTTCCACCTGGTCCGGGTCATAACGGTATGAAGACAGATAATCCAGGTAGGGTTTTGTAAAATAGGGGCAGGCCTTTTCCAGCCACCCTCTTTCATCACGGGTTAAGCCTAAGCCTGCCATCCGTGCCACCCGGTCCTTAATCAATCCGTCAAAGCCCGAAGGGAAGGGCGTGCGGCCCCGGTTCGTCAGTTCATACCTGACCCGGGCCTTGGGATACAGCCGGCACACGGCCTGCTGCATGGTGAATTTATACAGATCATTGTCAAGTATGGTTTCAATCATGGGTTTAAAATATAGTTTAAAAAATTTTTGTGATTATATGATCACCGTTTAAATTTAGCCAGCCATAAAAACTTGATCATTGAGTGATACATATTAACGGTTGATTTTGAAACCGGTTATTGGGCTGTTTCAATATTTATTCATAAAAAATTTAGGTTTTTACAATTGCGGCCGATGTTAATCAGAAAAAGAGAAATTCGTAAAAAACCGTTAACCCAGGAGAATAATGATGACCAGCTTGCCGCAAGTCAACTCCTACGGTCTGCAGAACCAGGCCGCACGGTCAAACACCAGCACCGCTTCGAGTTCAAGCGAACTTTATGTAAAATCATATTCAAGTCTTGATGCGGGATTGACCATCCAGACCCGGGAAGGGGATGTCGTTACCCTGTCCACCAGCCAGTCTTCCGAACTTGAAGCCTATGAATACAGCAGCCAGGGCCTAGTCAGCAATGAAAGCGGCTATGCCGCCG